>CAXTBX010000020.1:0-51560 GCA_964242205.1 uncultured Chthoniobacterales bacterium | reverse complement strand
GTTCAGCACCATCGCAAACCCCGAGTAAATCGCGCCCGCCACGAAGAAGGGCGGGAAGATCGTCGAGTGCCAACCGGGGGTCAGCGCGACGGAGAAGTCGAAGCTCACCACGCTGTGTACGGAGAGCACCAGCGGCGCGGCGAGGCCCGCGAGAAGCAGGTACGTCATTTTGTACCGCTGCCAGTGCAGCGCCGAGCCGCGCCAGCCGAGCGCGCCGAGGCCGAACAAGATCTGTTTCCAGCGGGTGTCGGATCGGTCGCGCAGGGTTGCCAGATCCGGGATCAAGCCCACGTACCAGAACAGAAGCGAGACGGTGAAATACGTGCTCACCGCGAAGAGGTCCCAGACGAGCGGGCTGCGCCATTGCGGCCAAAGGCCCATCGTGTTCGGATAGGGCGCGAGCCAGTAGGCGACCCAGGGCCGTCCCAGGTGGAGGAGCGGGAACGTGCCCGCGCACGACACCGCGAAGAGCGTCATCGCCTCGGTGAAGCGGTTGATGGAGTTGCGCCACTTCTGAAAGACGAGCAGCAGGATGGCGGAGATGAACGTGCCCGCGTGGCCGATGCCGATCCACCAGACAAAGTTGACGATGGCAAACCCCCACGCGACCGGTACGTTGATGCCCCAGATCCCGACGCCGCGGTACAACAGCCACGTCACCGCCATGAGGAAAACCATGAGCAGCGAAAAGGCGAGGCCGAAGCCCAGCCACCAGCCGCGCGGATGCTGCCCCTTGATGACGATGTCGCCGATCTTGGCCGACACCGTTCCCAGCGTTTGTCCCGGCCCCACCAGTTCGTCGGGATAGCCCAGCGGCGACGTGGGGGTGCGTTCGTTCGCACCGCGGCGGGGCGGACGTTCGATGGCGGGCAGGCCGAGGCTGGAGAGCGGGTCAGGCATGGTCGTCCCGTTGGGGGTTGATCACGCGCGACAGGTAGGTGGTGCGCGGGCGCGTGCCGAGTTCGGCGAGCATCCCGAAGTTACGCCGTTGTGCCTTGAGGCGCGACACCCGGCTCTGGGGATCGTTCACGTCGCCGAAGACGATGGCTTCCGTCGGGCAGGTTTGCTGACAGGCCGTCAGGATTTCGCCGTCACGCACGCGCCGGTCCTCTTTCTCTGCGCTGAGCTTGGTTTCGTTGATGCGCTGCACGCAGAAGGTGCATTTTTCCATCACGCCGCGCGAACGCACGGTCACGTCCGGGTTGCGCTGCATTTTGAATTGCAGCGTCGTGTTATCGGGCCACTGGAGGAAGTTGAAGCGCCGGACCTTGTAGGGACAGTTGTTGGAACAGTACCGCGTGCCGACGCAGCGGTTGTAAATTTGCTCGTTCAAGCCCTCGGGGCTGTGGACCGTGGCCTCGACCGGGCACACGACCTCGCACGGCGCGTTCTCGCAATGCATACAAGGCACAGGCTGATGGTAAAATTCCGGTGCGTCCAGGTCTTGCCCGCCGAAGTATCCGTCCACGCGTATCCAGTGCATTTCGCGGCCTTTGATCACCTCGCCTTTGCCGACGATGGGGATGTTGTTTTCCGATTGGCAAGCCACCACGCAGGCGTTGCAGCCGATGCAAGTGTTCAAGTCAATCGCCATGCCCCAGGCGTAGCCGGGGTAGGTGTGGTCCGGCGGGTAGAGCGTTTCTTCCTTGGTCGGCTCGGTTTCGGCGGGCTTGGCGGCGAGGTCTTTGCGGTATTTACCGAGAGTGGACGTACGGTAAAGGTCGCGGCCTTCTACGCTTTGGTGCGACTGCGTCGTGGCCAGTTTCCAATTGGCTCCCGCGATTTTTTTCACCGCGAGGCCCGTGGCAAAGCCCATCGCGTCGCTGGTCCGCAGAGCGTAGGCGTTTACGCCCTGGTTGGAGCCGACGTGACCGGCGGTTTTACGCCCGTAGCCGAGCGTCAGCGAAACCGAGTTTTCCGCCTGCCCCGGCACGATCCACACGGGCGCGTGGACGCTGCGACCGTGCAGGCTCAGCTCGATCACATCTTCGTTCGCCAAGTTCAGGCGTTCGGCCAGTCGGGGGCTGACGTAGGCGGCGTTGTCCCAGGTGAGCTTTGTCACCGGCTTGGGCAACTCTTGCAGCCAGCCATTGTTGGCAAAACGTCCGTCCCAGACCGCCGGGTCCGGTTTGAACACAAGCTCCAGCACGTCCGGGGCGGCCGTGGTGCCGGTTGGATTGATGAGAGGATACGAGACGGCGGGGACATAGGCCGTGTTCTCGCCGATCAGCGCGGACATCAGCGTTTTCGTGGCGTCGGGGGCCGGGTTCGTGCGGAGGCCGTCGTGGATCGTCCGCCGCCACGTTTTCTCGAAATCGCCGCCCTGGTGAATGGATTGCCAGTGCGCGCGCACGAGGTCGTAGGCGCCCTCGGTCGATTGCTCGCTGACCAGCGCAGCGAGCAGTTCGTGGGCGGTGCGCCCACCGTAGAGCGGCGCGATGAGCGGTTGAACGACCGACGCGGTGCCGTCGTAGGCACGCGCGTCGCTCCAAGATTCGAGGTAGTGCGCCTGCGGCACGTGCCAATGACAGAAACGGGTCGTTTCGTTGTAGGCGAGCGCAAGTTGCACGCAACGCCGGACTTTCGTCAGACCCTCGGCAAAGTTCAGCTCGGCGGGCGCGTCGTAGGCCGGGTTTCCGCCGAGCATGACCAACAGATCGACCTTGCCTGCGTGCAGGTCCGTCGCCAGGTCTTTGAGTGCGTCGGTTTGCCGCCCCGGTTGGACCTCGGCGCAAGGCCGGTATACCACAGTCTTCCCGACGTTACCGAGCACATCGTTCATGGCCGCCGCGAGATCGTGGACCATCGGTGGCTGCCCCTCGCCCGCCAGCACCAAGCTTTCGCCGCGATGCTCCAGCAGATCGCGCGCGGCAGCAGCCAGCCAGGTGCCGTCACGCCCGGCACCCGGTTCGTTCAATCCACCGCCGAGCAGCCGCGCGAGCTGCTCCGCCAGCGCGGCAACCCGCGACGCCGCGCAGGCCAGCCGCACGTCCGCCATCGTGCCCGTGATGCTCGGCGTTGGCTCCGCGACGTACAACCGATGAGCCGCAGCCTCGGGCGACGCGTTCTCCGCCGATAGAGTACGCCGTGCCTGCGCGAACTGCCGGGCGTGGCGCAAACTCGCCGGGTGCGTCGAAAGGAAATCGCTGTCCAGCGCCACGACCACCCGCGCCGCCGCGAAATCGTAGTGCGCATCCACCTGCAATTGGCCAGCCTGGGCGTGCCGGAAACTGTCGCGGTTCCACGGCTCATATTGGTGCCACTTTGCTTGCGGATAACGCTCCAGCAGCTTTGACAGCTGCGCTCCGAGCGTGGGTGAGGTGACTGTCTCGGTCAGGACCCGCAGGCCCGCGCCGCCCTTCGTTTTTTGCTCCTCCAAAGCCGGGACTAAGTCAGCCAGAAATTCCTCCCACGAACTCGTTTCTCCTGCCCGCAGTACCGCGCGCGAGCGGTCAGGGTCGTACAGTTCCAGGATGGACGCCTGCTGGAAGACGTTCGCCGCCCCGAGGCTCATGGGATGGTCGGCGTTGCCCTCGATTTTGGTGGGGCGGCCCTCGTGGCTCTCGACGACCAAACCTGTCGCGTAGCCGCCGAGCGTCATGGCCGTGGCGTACTGCAAAGGGATGCCGGGAATCAGTTCCTCGGGCTGCTTGACGTAGGGCAGGATCTTTTCGACCGGCTGGCGCGTGCAGGCCGTCACGCCCGCCAGCGCGAACGACGCTGCCATCAGTTTCAGGAACTGCCGACGGCTGGGCGCGTCTTGCCATTCGCTCGCACCGCGCGGGAATTCGCGGTGCAGCCATTGATTAAACTCCGGGGTGGCGCTCACCGCTTCGAGGCTGCGCCAAAACCGGGGTCCGTCCGCCGTGGCCAGATGCGCCCGCAACGCGGCCAGATCGAACGGCTGATCCGTGCCCTGCTCCGGCAAACGTTGGTCGGCGGCGTGGTGCATCAGCGGTGGCAGGTGTAGCAATCCGTCAGCACCCCGGAGGATTGGACGTGGTAATCTTTGACGAGCTGCTTCGCCCAGTCGAGGCCTCTGGCGGGATCGTCCTTGGCGGCGACGCGTTGCGGATTGAACACCTCGCTGCGGTCAGCGATGTAATTTTCCGGGTGCCGGTGGCATTGCAGGCACCAAGCCATGTAGAGCGTCTGGTCCTGCCAGGTGAGCTGCATCTCGTTGAGCCGCCCGTGGCACGACGTGCAACCGATGCCTTTGTTGACGTGGATGGAATGGTTAAAATAAACGAACTCCGGCAGATCGTGCACCCGCGTCCACGCAATCGGTCGATTCTCCGCGAGGCTCTGGCGCACGGGCGCGAGCATCGCCTGATCCGTGTAAAGCTGGCTGTGGCAGGTCATGCAAGTCTCCGTGGGCGGAAGCCCGGCGTAATGGCTTTTTTCGACGCTGGTGTGGCAATACCGACAGTCGATGCCCAACTGCCCGACGTGGTGCTTGTGGCTGAACGGCACCGGCTGGCTAATGGGTGCCCACATCCGCGTGGCCCACGGCGACCATTCCACCGCGTACAACGCCCCGGCGAGCAGCAGCGCCGCCACCGGCACGCCGACGATTACGGCGCGTGCCACATGGTTGCTGCCCGGTGGGAAGATTTGCGCCATGCCGGAGAAGAAATTAAGCCACGCCGCCGCGACTTGGCCAACTCTTTTGCGAGATATTACCGGGCGAGTCGGCGCGTGGAAGCATCGGCCATTTTATACGCCGATTTCCGGCTCGATGGATGCGGAAAAACGCGCGGCGGAAGGTTTGCTCATGCCCACCCTTCCCGCGCCAAGGTTTCCCTCCCCCCAACGGAGTCGACCGGGTCCACCAAAACGATCCTGTGCACGACGGATTTTATCTTGTGGGATTTTTCGCTATTCTGTACCAGGCGTTTCACTCACATTGGTGGTTTCGCCTTCTTATCATGGACGTGCAAAAAATGCTGCGGATCGACCGCTGGCTGGGAACGCCGCTTTGCTGGCTGACCACCCGGATCAGCGGGTTGCTGACGCGACGCGCCACAGCTAGCGCCGGGGTGCGCAGCATCGTCTTCATCAAACTGGCCGAGCAGGGGTCCACGGTGCTGGCATATCAGGCGCTGCGGCAGGCAGCGGACCGGGTGGGCCGCGAAAACGTCTACATGATGGTGCTGGAGGATAATCGCTTCATCCTCGACCTGCTGGACGTGATTCCGAAGGAAAATGTCCTCACGGTCGACGGCTCCGGCCTGGGAGCGCTGTTTCGCTCTGGGTTGCATTGTGTACTGCGCCTGCGCCGGTTAAAGATCGACGCCGCCGTGGACCTGGAGTTTTTCGCGCGTGGCTCGGCTCTGCTCGTGGCGGCCAGCGGCGCGCCCGTGCGCGTGGGCTTGCACGCTTACTACGGCGAGGGACCGTACCGGGGCGACCTGATGACCCACCGCATCCGCTACAACCCGCACGTCCACACCGCAGAACTATTTGTGATGCTGGTCCAGGCGCTCGATCTACCCATAGCCAAGCTGCCGCAGTTCGACCGGCTGCCCGCATCGCCGGACCCACAAATGGCCGCGTTCACACCCTCCGCGCGGGAACTGGCGGACGTGCGCGCCATCCTGGCAGCACGGTTGGGCGACGTGGAGCCGACGCCGCTGATCCTGCTCAACGCCAACGCGAGCGACATGATCCCGTTGCGCCGCTGGGAATCGTCGCGCTACGTGGAACTCGCCCGACGCGTGCTGGCCAAATTCCCGGAGGTTTCCGTGGTCTTTACCGGAGCCGCCGGAGAAGCGGAAAAAAGCCGGGGGCTCGCGCGGGAAGTCGATTCAGAGCGATGCGTTTCGCTCGCGGGCGACACCACGCTGCGGCAACTGCTGGTACTTTACCATCTGGCCGACGTGCTCGTCACCAACGACAGCGGTCCGGCGCATTTCGCCACGCTGACCCCGATCCATGCGGTGACGTTGTTCGGCCCCGAGACGCCGCTGCTGTTTTCGGCGCTCACGCCGCGTAATACTCCGCTGTGGGCGGGCATCGCTTGTAGTCCGTGCGTAAGCGCGCTCAACCACCGGCAATCCGCTTGCCGGGACAACGCCTGCATGCGGCGGCTCACGGTGGACCAAGTCTTTGCCGCCGTGTGCGAGAGCTACCGCGCGCACCGCGAAACCATCGGCGCAGCCGCCGCCTACTCGCCCGGGGTCGAGTTGGTCGCTTGAACGCCGTGCACGCTGACACGCCTGGCTGGCGGCACCCGGCAGCTCTGATCGCCGCTGGTCTGGTCTTGCTGAAGGTGGTTTATCTGGCATCGCCAAACCTGTTCCCGGAAGAGGCCTACTACTGGCTGTACGCCCGCCACCTCGACTTCGGCTACCTCGACCATCCGCCGATGGTCGCCTGGTTGATCGCGCTGGGCACGCACTTGTTCGGTACGACAGAATTTGGCGTCCGGTTCTTTGCCGTCGTGTGCTCGCTGCTGACGACGTTTTTTGCCTGCCGGCTGACCGACCTGCTCTATGGTCGCCGGGCGGCGGTGTACGCCGTGTTGTTGGCGCAGGTACTGCCATTCTATTTCCTGACGGGTTTCGTGATGACGCCGGACCCGCCGCTGACCGCCTGTTGGGCGGGCATGTTGTATTACTTGGCCCGCGTCATTTTTGCACACCGCGCCGGGGCCTGGCTGGGCGTGGGTATCTTTCTGGGCCTGGGGATGCTCTCGAAATACACGGTCGCCTTGCTTGGTCCGGCGACATTGCTTATCCTGGCGCTTGACCCGCCTTCGCGCGTTTGGTTCCGCCGCGCCGCGCCCTATCTGGCGGTCGCGTTGTCGGTGCTGATTTTCTCACCCGTGATCTGGTGGAACAAGGTCCACTACTGGGCGTCCTTCGCGTTCCAGACGACCGGACGAACGCAGGTTCACCGCCACTTCGCGCTGCACGAACTCGCCGGAACCATCGTCGCCGTGCTGACCCCGGTCGGGCTCTGGCTGGCGATTTCCGCGCTGGCGAACGCGCGCGGGGCCACCTCCGCTGGTGCGTTGCCAGCGCCGGAAGAGTCGGCACGCCGCCGGTTGTTCGCGCGCGTGTACACGCTCGTGCCGCTGGCGGTGTTCGTGGCGTTTAGTCTGGCGCACCGGGTCAAGCTCAACTGGACGGGTCCGCTCTGGTTGGCAGTAATCCCGGCCATCGCCGCCCGCCTCGCCGTGGCGGGGTCCAATGGTGAATCCCGGATTATCCGCGTGGCCTGGAACGCCACGGTGGCGGTCTGCGTGGTGGCATACGCGCTGTGCCTGCACCATCTCGCGCGCGGTATTCCGGGCGTGAAGTTTGCGAAAAATATCGCGCTCATGCCGGTAGGCTGGCCCGAACTGGCCCGGAGCGTGGATGAACAAAAGGCGAGCCTAGAACGGTCCACGCGCGGCCCCGTTTACGTGGTGGGCATGGACCGCAACTTCGTGGCGAGCGAACTGTCGTTTTACCAGGCGGACCAAGCCAGAGCCGTCCTCGAAACCACCGGTGCTCACCTGTTCGGAGGGGACAGCCTCATGTACCACTACTGGTTTCCGCCCGCGCGATACGAGGGCACGACCCTGTTGCTCGTCAGCCTCGAAAAAGGTGACTTGAATTCCCGGCGGGTGCTGGAGCACGCCAGCTACGCCGAGCCGCCCCGCGCCGGGACCATCGTTCACCGTGGCGTCCCGATCCGACCTTATTACACCCAGGTGGTGCGCGGCTACCGGGAGTTTTAGACGGTCTGCGATCCGCGCCGTGCATGGCAACTTCTGACGACATCATCGTGCTGGGCGGAGGGGCTGCCGGGCTGATGTGCGCCGCGACCGCCGGGCAGCGGGGCCGCCGCGTGCGGGTGCTGGAGCGCGCCGAACGCATCGGCAAGAAGATCCTCGTCAGTGGCGGCGGGCGCTGCAATTTCACGAATCTGCACGCGACCCCGGAAAACTACCTTTCCGCCCAACCGGCATTCTGTCGCTCCGCGCTTGCCCGTTACCGACCGGCTGATTTCGTCGAACTCGTCGAGCGTCACGGCATCCCGTATCACGAAAAAAAGCTTGGCCAGCTTTTCTGCGACTGCAGTTCGCGCGAGATCGTCAACCTGCTCACTGCCGAGTGCCGTGACGCCGGGGTGCACGTCGAGACGAACGCGGACGTGCGGGCCGTGCAACGTCAGCCGGACGGCGGATTTTCGGTGCAGCTCGGCGAGCGCGAGTTGTCGGCCCAATCGGTCGTCGTGGCCTGCGGCGGCCTGTCGTGGCCGAAGCTGGGCGGAAGCGACTTCGCGCTCCGGCTGGCACGGCAGTTTGGCCTGCGGATGATCGCGCCGCGTCCCGGCTTGGTTCCCCTGGTCTTCCGGGGCCAGACTGGAGCAATTTGCGAAACACTCAGCGGCGTTTCCCTGCCCTGTCGGGCATCCGCCCGTACGCCGGACGGGACGCGGGCGTTTCACGAAAGCCTGCTGTTCACCCACCGGGGTCTGAGCGGTCCCGCCGTGCTGCAAATCAGTTCATACCTCGCGCGTGGGGACGAGGTGACGTTTGACCTGCTCCCCGACCGGCCAGACGACGAGAACTGGCTCGTCGAACACTACTCCGCCGCGCGCGACACGCAGTTGGCCAACGTCCTGGCCGAACGGCTCCCGACGCGCATGGCGCAGGCGTTTTGCGCGCCGCTTGCTCCCAACAGACCGGTCCGCCAACTTTCGCCCAAAGCGCTCGCCAGCCTCGAACGCGGTTTGCGTCGCTGGACGATCCGCCCCGACGACACCGAAGGTTATCCGAAGGCGGAGGTAATGCTCGGCGGTATCGACACGCGCGACCTGCACGGTCGGACGATGGAGGCGCGCACGGTGCCGGGCCTTTTCTTCATCGGGGAGGCCGTGGATATCACCGGCCAACTGGGCGGGTTCAATTTCCAGTGGGCTTGGGCCAGCGGTCACGCGGCGGGCGAGGCCGCGTGAGTTTCTTCCACCTCAAACGCCCTTGGCGAGTTCTGCGAGCAGGTGACGATTCATCACCGCGCCGACGTGGAAGTTTTCCAGCGGAAAATTCTCGTTTGGCGAATGCGCGCGGCAGTCCGGCAACGCCAGACCAAGCAACAGGGTCTCCACGCCGAGCACGTCCTTGAACGTCCGCACGATAGGAATGCTGCCGCCCTCGCGGATCAACGCCACCTCCGCGTCGAACGTCGTCGCCAACGCGCGCAACGCAGCCTGTCCGGCGGGGCTGTGCGGGTCGCACAGGTACGGCTCACCGCTGTGGCCCGTGTGCACCGTCAACTCAACCCCCGGCGGACAGTGCTTTTTGAAATGCGCCTCGACGAGTTCCAGAATGCGCTCGGGTTGCTGATCGGGCACGAGGCGGAACGTGAGCTTGGCCGTCGCCTTGGCGGGGATGATCGTCTTGCTCCCCTCCCCCTGGTAGCCGGAGTTGAGGCCGTTGATCTCGGCGGTGGGCCGGGCGCTGCGCCGCTCGGTGGAGGAGTAGCCCTCTTCGCCGAACGTCGACGGGGAACCGGTGAGACGAAGCAGGTCGTCGTCGGTCCCGGGCAACTTCGCGGCGGCCTCGCGTTCCCAGTCGGCCAAGTCGTGCACGGCGTCGTAAAAACCCTCGACCGCCACCCGACCGTGTTCATCGTGCAGCGTCCCGAGCACGCGGGCCAACGCCGTGGCAGGATTGGCCACCGAACCGCCGTAAATGCCGCTGTGCAGATCGACCGCCGGACCCGTGACGACCACCTCCGCCGCCGCGATCCCGCGCAGTCCGTAGGTGAACGTCGGGCGGCCCCGGTCGACCATGCCCGTGTCCGAGATGGCGATGATGTCGCATTTCAGCGCCTCGCGGTGCTGCTCCAGAAACGGTTTGAGGTTCGGGCTTCCGATTTCTTCCTCGCCCTCGATCAAGAAGATGAGGTTCACGGGCAGTTCGCCCTCTGCCAGCGCTTGTTCAACGCCGTGGATGTGGGCGAGCACCTGCCCCTTGTCGTCCGTCGAGCCACGCGCATAGATCACGCCGTTTTCGACGCGCGGCTCGAAGGGCGGCGACTGCCAGAGGTCGAGCGGGTCGGCGGGCTGCACGTCGTAGTGCCCGTAGATCATCACCGTCGGGCGACCGGCGCGGTGTGCGTTGCGGGCGACGATCACAGGATGGCCGGGCGTCTCGTGCCGCTCGGCTTGCAAGCCGATCCCGTCGAGCTTGCGCACCAACCAGTCGGCGCAATCGCTGGTCTGTTGTTTGTAAGCGGGATCGGTGGAAACGCTGGCGAAGCGGAGGAATTCGACCAGTTCGGCGACGGCGGCGTCCGGGGTGAGTTGGCTCATGGCCGAAAACGTTACGGAGGGATGGTCGCCGCGCAACGGCGAAGCGCGGCCCGCGCGCGGGAATTTTGTGGTTTCCAGCGCGTGTTTTATGCTTTTTACTGCGCTTGCTCGTCGTTTGGGCTGTCCTCCATGTACCTCCGCCGTCTGGAAATCCTCGGGTTCAAATCGTTCGCCCAGAAAACCGAGCTGAGTTTCCCCCACGGGGTCGCGGCGGTGGTGGGGCCGAACGGTTGCGGCAAAAGCAACATCCTCGACGCGATCCGCTGGGCGCTGGGCGAGCAATCCGCCAAGGCACTGCGCGGCGGCGAGATGGCGGACGTGATCTTCAACGGCGCGGATTCGCGCGCGGCGGTCGGCATGGCGGAGGTAACGCTGACATTCACCGATTGCGAGGAGCAGTTGGGCACGGCCTACCACGAGGTGAGCATCAGCCGCCGCGTGTACCGCGACGGGCGGGGCGAGTACCTGCTCAACCGGACGATCTGCCGTTTGCGCGACATCCAGGAGCTTTTTATGGACACGGGCATCGGGCGGTCGGCCTATTCCATCATGGAACAAGGCAAGATCGACCTGATCCTGTCGTCGAGGCCGGAGGACCGGCGGGCGATCTTCGAGGAGGCGGCGGGGATCACGAAATACAAGTCGCAACGCAAGGAAGCCACGCGCAAGCTGGAGCAGACGGACGCCAACCTCACGCGATTGACCGACGTGCTGGGCGAGGTGAAACGGCAGGTCGGCTCCCTGCAAAGGCAGGCGGCGAAGGCCCGCAAGCACCGCACCCTGAACGGGGATTTGCGGTTGCTGGACGCGCACCTCGGCCACGAGCTTTATTCCCGGTTGGCTCACGAATTGCGCGCGGCCCGGGAAGAGCTTGCCCGGCTGCAAACGGTTCACGCGCAGGCGGAGAACGAACTGGCGGCAGGCGAAACGACGCTGGCGGACGCACGCGCGGAAACCGAGCACGCTTCTGCCCGGTTGCAAGAGGCCCGCGCCGCCGCCCAGGAGTGCCGCGACCGGCTGCGCACCGCCGAGAGCCGCCAGGGGTTCAACCGCGAGCGGGCGGCAGAGAGCGAAAGTTTACTGGTACGATACAATGCGGAACTGACCGGCGCGGAGGAACGCTTGGCTGCGCAGGAAGAACAACTTGCGGCGGCCCAGGAAGAAGAACGGCAGATCGCTGGTCTTCTCCAGGTTGGCCAAGGCAACCTGCGCGAGCAGGAGACGGCGGTGCGCGAGGCCGCCGCCCGGCGCGGCGCGGCGGAAGGCCATTTGCAACGCGCCGAGCGTGCGGTGGCCGACGCCGAGCAACGGCTGACCGGTGGGCGCGCGGAACTCGCGCGGCTGACCCAATCGCAACAAGCGGGGGAGGTGCGCCGGGAAGTGCTGGCCGAGGAGGCCGCGCGCCTGGAACCGCTGCGGGTATCGGCGGCGGAGCGCGTCGCCGAAACGCGCGCCCGCATCGCGGCCGCGCAAACCACGCTGGAAGCTCGCCGGACGGAGGTTCGCACCGCCGAAGAAGTGCAGACCGCCGCGCAAAGGTCCCTCACGGCTGCCGACGCCGCGCTGGCCGCTGGCAACAAGACGTTGTCCGCCAGCATTTCGCGCCTGGAAGTGTTGCGTGGGCTCAACGAGGCGGGCGCGGGTTTTTCGAGCGGTGTGCAGGCCGTATTGCGCGGCCTGGACCGGCCCGAATTGTTCAAAGGCGCGATCATCGGCGTGTTGGGATCGTCGCTAGAGGTGGAGGGTAAGTTCATCCCGGCCATCGAAGCAATTCTGGGTCAGCATTTGCAAACTGTGCTTTTGCAAGACCGGGAGGTCGCGGCGGCGTTGCTGGAAACCCTGGCCACCGGCAAAAAGGTGGGCCGCGCCACGTTGGCGGCGGTGGACGCGCTTTCCGCTGTGGCAATCACCGAATCAACGTCGGACGAAACGCCCGCCGGGATGCTCGTTTGGGCGCGGGACGTGGTGCGTTGCCCGGCGAGCATCACGCCGCTGGTGGACCGGCTGCTGACCGGTTGCGTGATCGTCGAGACGCTGGAACACGCGTTCGAGGCGCGGCGGCGGCATCCCCGGTGGAGCGCCGCGACGACGGCGGGTGAATTCCTCGATCGCGAGGGGTTTCTGCACGGCGGCCAGAGCAGTGGGGAATCCGCCCAGCAAGGTGTGTTACAACGGCAAACCTTGATTCGCCAGGGCGAGGCCGAGGTCGTAACGGGTAAACAGCAGGTCGAAACGTTGACCCTCGCCTGCCAGGACGCCGCGCGCCAGGTGCAGGCTGCCGCCGCCGCGCTGGCCGAGGCGCGGCAGGGATTCCACACGAGCCAGTTGCAGACGGCAACCGCCCAGAGTGAACTTGCCTTGCTCGAACGCGAGACGCGCGATCTACAAGGACGCTGGGACACGTTGCGCCGCGAGCAGGACCAGGTGGCCAAGCTGTGTGCACAGGCAGGCGGACAGGTCGAAACGCTCGCCCAAAAGATCGCGGCGCTGGCGGAAACGCTCGACCGCGCCCAGGCCGACCGGACTGCCGCGCAGGAACAGACCGGCACCCTCCGCGCGCAGGAGTCTTCCCTGTCGGAGGTGTTGCAGGAACTGCGTCTACGGGTGGCCAGCGAGCAGCAGCGGCACGAGGGCCTGCGCCGTCAGCGGCAGCCGATGGACGCCCGCCGGACCGAACTGGCCGAATTGATCGGGCGGCGGCGCGCGGAACTGGACGAACACCGGCGGCGGCTGGAACGCTACGCGGCGGAAGGCGGCGAGCTTTCCGTGCAGATCGACACCGCGCGCGAAGACCTGACCGCCGCCGAGGCGGACATCGCAACCCTCCGCGACTCCCACGCCGCCGCCAGCGCTGCCGCCGAGGACGCCGACAGCGCCCTGCGGTCACAGCGTCAGGCGCTCGGCAGCTATCTCGAACGACGTTCGCGCGAAGAAGTGCGGGAAACGCAACTCCGGCTCCGCCAAGAAAATCTGCACGCGCAGACCGTCCAGCGGTACGGGATCGATCTGCAACTATTTGCGCCCGAACCGGCGGCGTTCCTGAACTTGTACCAGACGCTGGTCGAGCAGCCCGGCGCAGCGGTAGACTGGGCGCGCGTCGAAACGCTCGCGGCGGGGTTGCGGGAAAAGTTGGACGCCATCGGCACGGTCAACGCCGATGCCATCGCGGAATACGATGCGTTGGAGGAACGGCATGGGTTTCTCGAAACGCAGAACGCCGACCTGGTTGCCGCGAAGAAGGAACTCCTGGCCATCATCGCCAAGATCAACGAGACGAGCCGCGCTTTGTTCGCGGAGACGTTCGAGCGGGTGCGCGTCAATTTTCAGGAGATGTACACCGAGCTTTTCGGTGGCGGGCGTGCCAACCTGCTGCTCGTCAACGAGGATGATCCGCTGGAATGCGGCATCGACATCATCGCGCGTCCGCCCGGTAAACAACTCCAGAGCATCACGTTACTCTCCGGCGGCGAGAAGACCATGACCGCCGTGGCACTCCTGTTCGCCATCTACATGGTCAAGCCCAGTCCATTCTGCGTACTCGACGAGATGGATGCACCGCTCGACGAGTCGAACATCGCGCGTTTCCTGAAGATTTTGGACCGCTTCGTAAGCCAGAGCCAGTTCATCGTCATCACGCACAACAAACGCACAATCGCCCGGGCGGACGTGCTTTACGGAGTGACGATGGAGGAGGCGGGCGTCAGCAAATTAATCGCGGTGAAATTGGCGAAAAGGCAAAAAGATAACGCAGATAACGCAGATAACGCGAGCGCCGAGGAATCACCGAGCATCGCGCGGAGCCTCGGCAAGGACGAGCGTTTACATAGCGAGGTCGGCGTTTGACGCCCGGGGCGGTCAGGCCGCCGCCGCGTGCTGCGGACCCTCGGCTTCTTTGACGGCGTCCGTGGCCCAACGTTCCAGAATCGTGCGCAGTTGCTCGATCTTGATGGGCTTGCTTAAATAATCGTCCATCCCGGCGGCGAGGCAACGGTCACGGTCGCCTTCCAGCGCGTTGGCGGTCAGCGCCACGATGGGCGTGTGCATCTTGAATTCTTCTTCCCGGCGGCGGATCTCGCGCGTGGCGGCGAACCCGTCCATCTCGGGCATCTGGCAATCCATGAGCACGAGGTCATAGGCGACCTTGGCGGTGGCGGCGAGCGCCTCCGCGCCGTTGGCCACGGCGTCAGCCTTGAAGCCGATTTTTTCCAACTGTTTGATGACAACCTTCTGGTTGACCTGATTGTCCTCGGCGATGAGTACCCGTACGCCCTTGCCCTTGAGCGGCCGCACCTGCGGACCCGCCTTGAGCCGGACCTGCGGCGCGGCGGCGGGGCGGGAGGCGGTGGCCAGGAGCGTCCGCAGCAAATCGCGCAACTGCGAACGTTTGACGGGCTTGCTCAGACACGCCGCGATGTCGCTCCCCTCCCCGCTGGAGAACGTCGAACGCTGCCCCGGCGCCAGCAGGATAATCACCCGGCACGCGGCCAGCGCCGGATCGTTCTTGATGGTCTGCGCGAGCACCGGGCCGTCCATGCCGGGCAACTGCGCGTCGGCCAGGAGGAAATGGTAGCCCTTGCCGGTGTTCGCAGCCTCCTGCAAAGCGGCCAACCCCTGCCGCCCGTCCGTGAGCGCCTGCACGCCCATGCCCCAACTCCCGAGCTGTTCGCGCAAAACTTCGCCCGTGCCGCTGCTGCCGACGATCAGCGCCCGCCCCGCCGAGAAATCCACGGCGGGATCGTCGGCGTTGTCCTCGTCGGCGACGAGGATCGGCTGCTTGGGCAGGCGCACCGTGAACCAGAACGTCGAACCCTGGCCGACGGCGCTCTCCACGCCGATCTCGCCGCCCATCAATTCCACGAGCTGCTTGGAAATCGCCAGTCCCAGGCCGGTGCCGCCGAACTTCCGCGTGGTCGAGCCGTCGGCCTGTACGAACGCCTGGAACAACGTGCGGATGGCGTCCTCGCTCAAACCGATGCCGGTGTCGCTGACCTGGAAGCAAAGCTGCGCGTCGTCCGCCGTCTCCTGGAGCTTGGCAACGTGGACCAACACCCGCCCGGACGTGGTGAACTTGATGGCATTGCCGACCAGGTTCACGATGACCTGCCGCAGGCGGCCCGGGTCGCCCCGGAGTTGGCGCGGCACATCCTCCAGGACGTGACACGCGAGGTCCAGCCCCTTGGCAGTCGCCTTTTCCGCGAGCAGTTCGATGGCCCCTTCGACGGTCGATTGCAGGTCGAGGTCCAGTTCCTCGAAGTCCAACCGGCCCGCCTCAATTTTCGAAAAGTCGAGGATGTCGTTGATGATCGCCAGCAGCCCGTCGCCGCTGGCGCGGATGGTTTCGATGTACTCGCGCTGCTCCTGATCGAGATTGGTGTCGAGCAGGAGGCTGGTCATGCCGATGACGCCGTTCATCGGCGTGCGGATTTCGTGGCTCATGTTAGCCAGGAACTGGCTCTTGAGCTTGGCGCTGTTGAGCGCGTCGTCGCGCGCCTCGGCCAGCTCGGCCTCGATCTGCTTCCGCTCGATGACCTGCTGGTGAAGAATGCGGTTCGTCTCCGTCAACTGCGCGGTGCGCTCCTTCACGCGCGCTTCCAAGTCCTCCTGGGCGCGCCTGACGGTCACCTCGGCCTGCTTGCGGTCGGTGATGTCGATGCAGGTGCCGATCCACTCGCGTACCCGCCCATCGGACTCGCGCACCGGCACGCCGCGCTTGTTGAAACAGCGGTAGCTGCCGTCCGCCATCCGCAGGCGCAGCTCGTTCTCGTACACCGTCCGCGTTTCGACCGCCCAGCGCCAGAGGTCGCGCGCATGTTCGCGGTCGTCGGGGTGAATCGCCTCCATCCAGCCGTAACCGGCGCTCTGCTCGAAGGTCTGGCCGGTCGCCTCGCGCCACTCGGGCAGGTCGGTGGTCATCCGGCACTCGGCGTCGAGCAGCCAGACGATCTGCGTGCTGGCCGTCACCAGCGAGCGGTAACGCTGTTCGCTGCGCAGGGCGGTTTCACGGGCGCGCTTCTGGTCGTCGATGTCGGTGCAGGTGCCGAACCATTGGATCACGTTGCCGTCAGCGTCACGCATCGGCACGGCGCGGCTGAGGTGCCAGCGGTACGCGCCGTCGGTGCCCCGGCGGATGCGGATCTCCGAATCCAACGTTTCCCCCGTGGCCACCGCCTGTTGCATCCTCTCCGTCGAGCGTGCCTGATCGTCCGGGTGGATGACGCCGATCCAGCCGCTGTGCATGGATTCCTCGACCGTGCGCCCAGTGTACTCGTAGGTGCGGCGGTTGAAGTAGTCGATTTCCCCGTTGGGTTTGGCGGTCCAGACCATTTGCGGCAGGCTGTCGGTCAGGAATCGGTAGCGGCTGATCGTACGCGCCAGTTCTTCCTCGGTGCGGCGGCTGTCCTCGACCTGCCGCTTGAGAGCGCGCGCCGCGGCGGAAACCTCCCCGGACACCGAGCGCACCTTGTTGTCGGATTCCATCTGCACGGCGCGGAAATCCTGCTCCGCACGCTTTAATTCGCCGATCTGACGCTGCAAATCGCGGTTGGTCTGGGCGTACTGGGTGGAACGCTCGACGACGGCGCGCTCGACGCTGCCCTGCGATTCTTCGAGTTCCGCACGGCGTTGCGCCAAGCCGAGCAGCGACCGCTCGCCCTGCAGGCAGATCAGCGCCAGGAAAACGTCCTCGAACAAGACCCAGCCGACGTGTTCGAGCCAGCGCCAGCGGTTGACCACCTCGTTCGCGCCGTCGCCGAAGACCGATTGCGGCCAGTAATGCCCACGCAGGCCCAGGTCCAGCCCGACGACCACGGTGGCCGTCACGAGCACGCGCCAATCTCGGTAAAACGCCAGGATCACGAGGGATGCGAAGATGTGGTAATGCGTCTCGGCCAGACCGTTGGTCAGGTGGATCAGAAGAGCCACGCAACCCATTTGTCCGAAGGCAACCGCGTGGCGCGTGATGACGCCCCCGGGCTGACGAAAAATCAGATAGAGCGGCAATCCGATGATCGCCGCGCCCAAGGCCACGGCGGTGGTAACCTCAGTGCTGAAGTAACGGTTCCGGTCGAGGAAGGTGTGCGGGGTGTACCAGACGGCCAGGGCGATGCAAACGAGCCACTGGAAGACGAGCAAACCCGCGAAAAGCCGGTCCGTCCCTCGCCACGCCGCGAGGCAATCGCTCCGGTAGAGTTGGGCGGCTCGCTGCTTGATGTAAACGGGGTCGGGTTCCATTGCCGGCGGCGGGTACTACGGCCCGAACTTCGGTTGTCGGGGGGTTACCGGACAACCAGGGAAGCAGTTGGCGTTCCAACCGCGCACCAAGTGGTGTGTCTTTGTCGGTATTTGTCTGCGTCGATCTGGCTTAGCGGCAACTTTTGGCGGCGGCGCGTCGGTGGTCACGCCGACGTTCTCAAATTTGGTGGGGCGCAGCATTTGGAGCAGAGCACCGGCACGCCAAGCTCAACAGCGGAAAACCTCGCCAAACCATCGCCCTCGGGCGTTTGCTTTTTCCACACGCCGGATGCCCCATAATTCTTTCCCTTGCGCGCCCCGAGACAGCGGGACTAAGGTTGCCGATGCCGGTCACAGCCCTTGTCCCCGCCGCCCCCCCGGCGACGGCCTCGGCGGCCTCACCGCCGCCCGCTTCATACCTGGAAACGTTTCGCTGGATGCTCCTGGCCCGAACGTTCGAAGAAAAACTCGCCAGCCTCTACCGCGCGGGCAAAGTCCAGGGCGGCGTCTTCCTCGGCACGGGCCAGGAAGCCCTCAGCGCGTCGTTGGGCATTGCGCTACGCAAAGGCGACATTTTCGGCCCGCTGATCCGCGACATGGCCGGTCGGCTAGCCTTCGGCGAGCCACTGACCGACGGCGCGCGCACTTACCTGGCCTCGCCGCTCGGGCCGATGCGCGCCCGGGACGGCAACATCCACCGGGGCCGCCCTCAGGAAGGGCTGTACGCCATGATTTCGCACCTCGGCACGATGGTCTCCGTGGTGACCGGCGCGCTGCTGGCGCGGCGACTCAAGGGCGCGCTCGAAGGCGTGGTCGGAGCGACCTGCATCGGCGACGGCGGCACCTCGACCGGGTCGTTTCACGAGGGTATGAACGTGGCTGCCGTCGAGCGGTTGCCGTTGGTGGTCGTCGTGGCAAACAACCAGTATGCTTATTCGACGCCGACCCGGCTGCAATTTGGCTGCACGGACCTGTTGGATCGCGCTGTAGGATATGGTTTCAGCGGCCACGCCGTCGACGGCACCGACCTCGCCGCCTGCTTGCAAGTGGTGGGCAACGCCGTGGCGGCGGCCCGCACCGGACAGGGACCACAGATGATCGTCGCCAACCTGCTGCGACTGACCGGCCATGGCGAACACGATGATGCGTCTTACGTCGATCCGCAACTCCGCGCGGCCCCGTTCGGCGGGGACTGCGTCAAATTGGCCCGCCAGCAAATCCTGACGCGTGAATGGGCGACGCAGGCGGACTTGGACCAGTGGCGCGCCCAGTGCGCGAAAGACGTTGACGCCGCCTTCGCCACGGCGGCGTCGGACGCCCCGCCCGACGTGGCCCGGGCGGATTGGTCGCCGCTGAGCACCCGACGGTTGCTCTCCGATTACTCCGCCGAATGAACGCCCCCGCCGCGAGCGGGGCCAGGCGGCTCTGCCGCCGGACGATGGCTCGCATGTTTTCCCTCCCATGAGCATCACCTATCTCGAAGCCATCCGCGAAGCGCAGGCGCGGGCGCTGGCCGAAGACGACCGCGTGTTCATCTACGGTCAGGACGTGGGCGGCAGCTTCGGCGGCGCGTTCAAGGCGACAAAGGGCCTCGGCAAGCAGTATCCCGACCGCGTGCTCGACTCGCCGATCAGCGAAGACGCGCAGGTCGGCTTGGCCATCGGCGCGGCCATCGAGGGGATGCGGCCCATCGTGGAAATGCAGTTCGCCGACTTTTCCAGTGTGGCGTTCAGCCAGATCGTCAACCAGGCGGCCACGCTCTACTGGCGGACGCAGGTGCCGTGTCCCATCGTTGTCCGGCTACCCAGCGGTGGCACGAGCGGCGGCGGCCCCTTCCATTCGCAAAGCATGGAGGCTATTTACGCGCATTATCCCGGGCTGGTGGTGATGACCCCGGCGACCGTCGAGGACGCTTACCACATGCTGCTCGAAGCCGTCGCCATCGACGACCCCGTCATTTTCTGCGAGCACAAATATCTTTATTATCACCTCAAGGCCGAACGACTGCCCGGGCCTGACGCGCCCGCGCTGCCCACGGGCAAGGCCCGGATCGCCCGGGCAGGCCGGGACGCCACAGTGGTCACCTACAGCGCGATGGTCCACGAGGCGCTGACAGCGGCGGACACGCTCGCGGCGGAGGGAATTGAGGTGGAAGTCGTCGATCTGCGCTCCGTCAAGCCTTTGGACATGGACACCGTGCTAGCCAGCGTGGCGCGCACCGGGCGGCTGCTGTGTCTCGGTGAGGCGTTCCCGTGGGGCGGGGTGACGGCTGAAGTCGTCTCACGCGTGGCACAGGAAGGGTTTACCCTGCTCGACGCGCCGCCCCGGCGGCTCAACGCCCGGGATACGCCCGTGCCGTACCATCCCCAATTGTGGCAGGCGCATCGTCCGGGTACGCTGGCGGTGGCGCGTGCCGTCCGCGACCTCGTGAAATTCTAACCTTTTTTCGCCGTGTTCCCCTCTCCCATCCGCGTCCCGATCATCATGCCGCAACTCGGTGAGTCCATCGCCGAGGCCACGGTCGTCAACGTCGCCGTGCAGGTGGGCGACCACGTCGAGGCCGACCAGGAGATCATCGAGGTCGAGACGAACAAAGCGCTGCTCCAGGTGACGACCCCCTGCGCGGGGAAATTGCTCGAACTCACGGCGCAACCCCAGGAAACTTATGCGGTCGGCGCGACACTGGGGTTCGTGGAAGCCTCGCCAGAGGAGGCCGCGCGCCTCGGCATCACGCCGCAGGACGACGGCGACTCGTCGGTGCGGATGACCGACGTGGAACCCGGGACGCCCGGCGCGGCAAACGGCAATGGCCAGCACGACGCTCCCGCCGTCGCTGCCCGCGCCGAGGTCCCCGCCAGCCCAGCCACGAGCGACGACGCCGGGTCATCCACCCGGCCCAGCGTGCCAGCGATGCTGGCCGGTGGCTCTGGCGGCCTGCCGGTGCCCGCCAAGTTAGCTGGGGCCGGGTACCTGTCCCCCCGGGTGCGGGCGCGGGTAGCAGAACTCGGGCTGGGAGCCGCCGACCTCGCTGGTTTAGCGGGCACTGGGACGGGCGGGCGCGTTACGACCGAGGATCTGGAGAAGTTTCTGGGAGGATTGGACGCAGGATCGAGCAAGCCAGCGGCGGCCATGCGCGTGGCGGTCGGCGATGCCATGCGGCGGAGTTGGTCGCGCCCGCTGGCGACCGTCGGGCGGCCCGTCGTCCTCGACGCGTTGCTCGCGCACCGCAAAACGCAGGCGGAACCGAAGCCTGGCATCGTGCTCTACGCCATCCGCGCCCTGGCGCTGGCCATCGCCGAGAACACTGCGGCGGCGAACCGCCTGATCGGCAAACGGCTGGTCTCGGCGGCCACCGTGGACATTGGTTTCGCGGTCGAAGTGGACGACGGCTTGATGGTGCCCGTGCTGCGGGAGGCGGACCGCAAAACGTTGGCCGAGCTAAACGCCGAATATCAGGATCTGGTCGCGGCGGCGCGGCGGCGGCAGCTTCCGCCGGGTGCCAGCGGCGGCGCGGCGGCGAGCGTGACGAATTTCGGGACGTTCGGGCTGACCTGGGCGACACCGATCCCGCTGCCGGAGGAATCTTTGATGCTCGGGCTGGGTTCAGGGCGCAAGGTCCCCGTCTGGGACGAGGAAAAAAGCGAGTTCGTGCCTGCCGTAGAGGCGGAAATCACGCTGACCATCGACCATCGCGCGCTCGACGGCGGCGGCGCGGGCCGGCTGCTCGCCCACGTGGCCCGGCTGATGGCCGAGCCGGAGAAGTTATAGAGCGATTTGCCAAAAGCTGCAGTCACGGCGCTCCGTCACCGTTGTCGGGCACAATCACGGCGACGGAGCGACGTGACTGCAACCAAACTCAAAGCGTGACTGTTAAGCGGGCGGGACGGGCAGTCGCCAAGAACGCTCGCTTACTCCTCCGCGAGAGTGTCGATGCGCTCGGCAAGCTGGAAATCCAGTTCCGTCAGGCCGTTCTTGCTGTGCGTGTAGATGCTCAGTACCACCTTGTTGTCGCGCACTTCGATGTCGGGATGATGCTCTTGCTCCTCCGCGATTTCCGCCACGAGGTTCACAAATTCGATGGACCCGGCGAAATCTTCGAACTCGAAGGTCCGCTCGATTTTCTTCTTGTCGGACTCCCACTCGGGAACCTTTTTGAGGTAAGTCTTGATTTCTGCTGCGTCGAGGAGATCGGCCATAGGGATCGTTTGCTGGAAGTGGGCGTCTTGCAAAATCGGCGACCGGGACCCGGGTGCGCGGACTTTTCGGGGAGAAATAACACCGCCTTCGATGATTTCAAATTTTCGTCGCTAAATTCGTGCGCCGGGCCGGAAATTCGCCGCTCATGCCGCGATTCTCTGTTGCCTTGAGCCCTTGAACGTGGCGAATCCTTCCGCTAAGGTGCCTGCCCTCCTTCCTTCATCCCGACTATCCCCATTCGCGCGCTCAAGTTTATGACAACCGGTAAAATCTACGACAACATCGTCGAAACCGTGGGCCACACCCCCTTGGTCAAACTCAACCACGTAACCGCCGGGCTGGAGGCGACGGTGGCGCTCAAATGCGAGTTCTTCAACCCGCTGGGCAGCGTGAAGGACCGCATTGGCATGGCGATGATCGAAGCCGCCGAACGCGAGGGTAAGATCAACAAAGACAGTGTGATCGTGGAGCCGACCAGCGGCAACACTGGTATCGCGCTCGCCTTTGTTTGCGCGGCCAAGGGTTACAAGTGCATCCTGACGATGCCCGAGACGATGAGCGTGGAGCGGCGGACCCTGCTTGCGATGCTGGGAGCCAAGTTGGTGCTCACGCCCGGCACGGAGGGGATGAAGGGGGCCATTGCCAAGGCGCAGGACATCTTGGCCAACACGCCGAATGCCTACATGCCGCAACAGTTCAACAACCCGGCCAACCCGCAGATCCATCGGGAGACAACCGCCGAAGAGATCTGGACGGACACGGACGGCAAGGTGGACATCTTGGTGGCCGCCGTCGGCACGGGTGGCTCGCTCACCGGCACCGCCGAGGTAATCAAGGGACGTAAGCCCAGCTTCAAGGCCATTGCGGTGGAACCCGTCGATTCGCCGGTCATCACCCAAGCAAAGAACGGCGAACCGCTCAAACCGGGGCCGCACAAGATCCAAGGTACGGGCGCGGGTTTCATCCCCGGCAACCTGCACCTGGACATCGTAGACGAGGTTATTACCGTGAGCAACGATGATGCGTTTGCGATGGCTCGCCGGTTGGCCAAAGAGGAAGGTATCCTTGCGGGCATCAGCTCGGGGGCCAACGTCCACGCCGCCATTGAGGTCGCCAAGCGGCCCGAGAACAAAGGGAAGCTGATCGTCACGATTGCCTGCTCGACCGGCGAACGTTATCTGAGCACTGCCCTTGCCGCCGAGGCTCGCGCCGAGGTCGGCGGCTGACGGTTTTTCTGATTTTTTGCGTTCAGGATCTACCCGCCGAATTTTTAATGCCGTGAGCAAA
This sequence comes from uncultured Chthoniobacterales bacterium, assembly GCA_964242205.1. Lineage (GTDB taxonomy): Bacteria > Verrucomicrobiota > Verrucomicrobiia > Chthoniobacterales > SZAS-18 > CAHJWO01. Next base: position 28,538 of record CAXTBX010000020.1, on the reverse strand, counting down.
GATTCTCCCTTCCCTCCATCCCCAAACCGCGTGGCCCCCGTGACCCGTTCCAGCGATGAACCGGTGCTCGCCGGTCCCGAACTCCTGCTGGACCAGAACCTGTTCTGGGAAAAATACAAGCTGCCGATCATCGGCCTGGTCACCTTGCTGGTCATGGCCATCGTGCTCACCGAGGTCTACCAGAATCAGCGCCGGAACGCGGCGGAACAGGCCAGCGCGCAACTGCTGGCGGCCAAAAGCCCGGCGGATTACCAGAAGATCATCAACGAGCACGGCGGCACCCAAGCGGCGGCCAACGCCTACCTGTTGCTAGGCAAAGCGAAGCTCGACGCCAAGGATTACGCCGGAGCCGCGCAGACGTGGCAGGCGTTTGTCGATCAATTTCCACAGAACGTGCTCGCTCCCGGTGCGTTGGTAGGAATCGGGGCCGCATTGGAATTCCAGGGGAAATACGACGAGGCGCGCACCGTGTACCAGAAGGCGGCCACCAGTTACCCGAAGAGCTACGTCGCACCGCTGGCGCGGCTGGACGAGGCAGCCTTGCTGAAATCGCAACGGAAGATCGAGGACGCCAAGCGTGTCTACGAGAACATCCTTGCCACGTATCCGCAGAGCGACGTGATTCCGCAGGCGCAGTCGGAACTGGCTTCGCTGAAGGCCCTGCCGCCCGCGCCGGTGCCCGGGGCGGCCACCACACCTGCGCTGCCGCCGACGGCGGCCACCATCCCCGCGAACCCGTCGGCGGCCACCGTGGCCGTGCCGCCGCCCGCCGTGGCACAACCTGCGGTCGTCGCGCCTTCGACCGCAGTGATGGCCAGTCCGATCCCTCCTGCCGCGAACGACGCGGCGGCGGCGTTGGGCGCTCCCGCGCCGGTATTGCCAGAGGCTGCATCGCCCAGGCCGTCCGCCCAGCCGACCCCGTAAAAGCCGGAGGTTAACTGTGGGCTGGGTTCTGGCCGGGCCTCAGCAGCGTTGAGCCGAAGGTTTCCGCCGTAGGAACAGACGGACCGTCGTGCTGCGGTTCCAGCGCGGCTGACAACGCCTGCCGGGGAGTGATCGTCAGTTCGCCCTGATACAGCCCACCTTTTTCCACCGTGAAACCGGCAGCTATCACGTCGCCTTCCAGCGAGCCCGACTTGGAAATCGTGACGTGAGTGTCGGACGCGACATGGCCACTCATCTTGCCATGCACTTCCAGGCTGGCCGCCTTTAACGGACGGGAAAATTGTACGTCGCTGCCTTTTTCGATGACGACCGGTCCTGTCGTCTCGACCGTGCCGAGAAGTTTGCCCTGCACGCGGATGGTCACTTCGCCGTCGCAATGCAGGTTGCCGCGCATCTTGCCGTGAAGGGTCGCCTCGCTACAGATGATCTTACTGCTGCTCAGGTCGCCCTTGGAACCCAGGTAAACGCTGCCGCGCGTCTTAATGTTCCGGCTGAAGCTACTGTTGATTTTGTAATCCTGGAGGTCGATGTACGCACCACAGGCTTTGCAAGTGGCCGAAGTGGCCGTCGTACTCACCTCATGCGACGAGTTGCACTCGAAGCAACTGGCCACCCGCGCCTTCGGCTTGGAGCCTATCAGTTCGCCAAAGCGCTGCTTAATCCCGCTGACTGGGGGCGTTTTTTCAGCAGGGCTAGTTTCCTCCGGGGCAGCGAAGCCAGGCCGCACTTGCTCGACGGGCCGGGGCGCGTTGGCCGCACGGGACGCCGGAGCGTGCGTGACGGCAAAATACTGGCTGCAACGCCGACAGTATGTGGACTTCGCCAGTTCCGGCTCCAACTGTTCAGCACCGCAATGCGGACACTGCACCGCAATTTTGGAAATAGGCTTGGACACGATAAATAAGCGCCGCCTAACTGCCTGTCCGGAAAAATCCGCGCTGTTTCTTGCGCCCCTGCCGGGGCTGTTTCCGTGAAAATGCTACCCGGGGCTGACGCCCCGGGCTAAATTCTTACGCCCCTGCCGGGGCTGGAAGTGGAGTAATCCTTCGAGATGGGGCCGAAAGTGGAGTGATCCGTTAAGATGGTGTTATTCGTCAAGGCTAAAGCGACATCCAGCTTGCGCGGGTGTCGGCAACCAGCTTTCGACCACACCAAGCGCGGTCTCCTGCCAAACTTACCGGTTGCCAACGAGCACGGGAGTCTTCGACTCGTCGGGCTTGCCGCCGTTCTCGGTCGAACCACCGGTCTTGCCGGGCAGACCCTTGTTGAGCGTCACCTCGGACTTGCCGACGAACGTCGCGCCTTCTTCGATGACGAGACGCGCCGCCTTCAGGTCACCAACGAGGTGAGCACGGGCCTTGAGTTCGCAACGCTCGCTGACGGTGATATTCCCGTTGACCTTGCCGAGCACGGTCACGCTCTTGGTTTTGATCTCGCCCCGGATGTCGGCGTTTGCGCCGACCGTCAACACGCCGTCGCTGCTGATCTCGCCTTCGATTTTACCGTCGATCACCAGCTCGTTCGTAAATTTGATGTTTCCTTTGATTTCGACGTCTTTGGAAAGAATGTTTTTGTTCGGATTCTCGGGCATAACGGGCGCTTTCTCGGGTACTTTTGGTTTGTCTTGAAAAAAGGCAGCGGCGCGCTCGCGCACGCTTTGGGGAGCTGGTGGGGGGGCGTTCAGCCCAGAGGAGGGCGCCGCCGAAGGGGTCGGCTCAACGGCGGCATGCTCAACGGCGGCTTCATCCAGATATTCGCCTTCGGCGAGCGGTTCGGCATGCGCGTCGTAATCTGCCACCGGGGCGGCTTCGGCCTCGTAGTCGTGTGCAACGGCCTCGTGGTGTTCAGGTTCCGCGACCGGTTCAGGCGCGGGGGCGGGAGCCGAGGCCGACTGGGGCCGCGGGGGGGGTGTTTTTTGGGGAAAGAATTTCAACACAGAGGATTATTCAGTGTTCAGCAAGGGACTGTCAACGATTTCGAGTATTTTCTTGGCGGCATCATAACAACAAAAGATTTGGGCCGCGCTCAGATTTTGCCCGCGATTTCCTCGGCGGGATAAGTCCAGATTTCGCTCAGGGTCGGATGGTAGTGCGGGATGGCGGCGAAGTCGGCGGCGGTCGCACGGTAACGCATGGCCACCACGACCTCGTGAATGATCTCGCCCGCCTCGGGCCCCACCGCCGCGCCGCCGACGATCTCGCCCGTCGCGCGGTCGGCGATCAGCTTGACCAAGCCGTCCGTCTCGCCGCGCACCATCGCCTTGCCGTGGTCGGCGAACGGGTAGCTGGCCGTGACGACCTCCCGCCCCTGCTCCGCCGCCTCTTTCTCGCCGAGGCCGACGTGGGCCATCTGGGGATCGGTGAAAAGCACGAAAAGCTTGAGGCGGTAGTCGATCTCTTCCGGCGAAGTGTCAAGTTTGCCGAGGTGCCGGGCGGCGTTGCGGGCGGCGAGTTCGGCCTGCTGGATGGCGATGTGGACGATCTCGTAGGGTCCGGTCACGTCGCCCGCCGCGAAGATATGGCGGCTGGTGGTGCGCTGGTCGGGCGTGACCGTGACGCCACCCTTTTTGTTGGTTTCGACGCCCGCCCGAGCCACGTCGAGCCGGTCGGTGCAGGGCGTGCGGCCCAGGGCGAAAAAAATTTCCTGCGCCGCCACGGAATGTTCGGCCCCACCATGCTCGAACCAGACGCGCTTGCGTCCGTCGGCGTCGAGTTCCGCGCGCAGCAGATGCGACCCGCAGTGGAAGCGAACGGCCTGCCGGGCCAGCGCTTGCTGCAATGCTCCGGCCACGTCGGCGTCGGCCTCGCGCATGATTTGTCCGCAACGTTGGATGACCGTCACCTCCGTGCCGAGGCCGGCGAACTGATGGCAGGCCTCCAGGCCGATGGCACCGGCACCGAGGATGATGATCGACCGGGGGTATTCTTCGAGTTCGAGCGCCTCGTCGCTGGTAAGGTAGCCGATCTCGGACAATCCAGGAATGGGCACGTCGGCCACCCGGGAGCCGGTGGCGATGAGGAACGTGCGCGAGCGGAGCAGTTGCGGGCCGGTTTGTGGAGCCTCACCGTCGGGCGGATGGATGCGCAGCGTGTGTTCGTCCTCGAAGCGGGCCAGTCCGCGGATGTAATCGAAATCTCCGTGTTCCAGTTGGCCGCGCCGGTAACTGGCAAATTCGCCGATCAACCGCCGCTTGCGGGCCTGGACCTCGGGGCCGACGACGCGGATGTTCTCCGCGCGCAGCCCGAATTCGTGCGCCCGCCGCAGCGTGATGAAGCGGTTGGCGGATTCGATCATCGTCTTGCTGGGCATGCAACCGCGTAGGATGCAGAGGCCGCCCACGTCCTTACCGCCCTCGACGAGCGCCGTTTTGAGGCCCAGTCCGGTGGCCGTGCGGGCCGCCGCGTACCCGGCGCTGCCTCCGCCGATGACGACGAAATCATAAGAACCCGGGGCGGCGGCGGGCGGCGGGGAAGCAGGATCACTCATGAGGCAGGGAACCTACCTGCACTTCGTATATCTTGAAATACTGATTCACGAAAACGAGGTGCAAAAATCTCGGGACGATTTCGGGCCGCTCGTACAACGCGAGTTCCAGAAAGCGGGTCGGCAGAGGGTCGAGGTTTAGGAGGCTCGCAGAGGTGGTTTGGACCCGCGCTGGTTCGTAGGCGACCACCCAACGGACCCGGCGGTGGCGTAGGATTTCCGCTGCCTGCCGGGCATCGGTGGCCAGGAAAAAGCGCGCGGCGTCCACCGTGCCGGGAAGCGCCTCGTGCGAACTCCCCGCGACGGCCGGTTGGCGGGACCAGTAAGCGAGCGCCGGGGAGTGCCACCAAGGCGCGAGGATGGTGTCGGCGGGGGGCTCGCCCAAGGCGGGACGTTGCGCGGAGGCGTCGGCGATGAACGCGGCGGCGTCCTGCAGCAAAGCGGCATCTGTACGCTGCTCGGCGAGGTTGGCGCTCATCGCCGGGGTAGGCGAAAGGCGGGCGTGCCACTCTTGCGCCGTTGGCCAGAGTCCAAAGAGGAGGGCGACCCAAATTGCCCGATGCCGAGGTGGAGAGATGGCGTCGAATTGCCAAGGCAGGCTCAAGGCATAAACCAGCGGGAGGAGATAGCCCCAGCGCAGTTGCCAGCAGGTCAACGCGAACACAGCCAGCAGCAGCAAGATGTTTGCGCGCGCGACCGGGCGGTTTCCACCCCGGTTCAAGAAAAGTAAAACCGGGGCGGCCAACAGGCCCAGGCCGCTCCAGGCATAAAGCGTCCAAGTCCAAGGGGGGACGCTGCCGAGTTCGCCGATTTGGTGCGTCCAGGCGACGAAATATCCCGCGCCGGAAGCTTGACCGAAACCGGGTGCCGCACCAACGCGCCAGCCTTCGATCCAAAGCGCGAGCAGCAGGATCACCCCGCAGAGCAGCACGCCAGGCAGGCGTTCGCGCCGCCGGACGGTGGCGCGGTTCCAGATCGCGGCGGCAACCGCGACCAAGATGAGCAAAATCAATGGCTCATAGAGGGAGGTCCACAGACCGACGGCCCATGAAATGCCACTTATCATGCCCCAGACGAGGGTCGATTGACGCCAGAGTCGCCATTCTGCCGCCAGCGCAAAGGCTATGCACGTGAGGATCAGCGATTGGTGGTCCGGTCTGCCTAGCTCGAACCCGTGGGCGAGGATGGGACTGGCGGCGATGAGAAGCAGGCCGAAATATCGACCGATGGAACCGTCCTCCATCCAGGCGTACCCGAGACCCAGCAGAGTGAGCACGCCCAACAAAGGACTGATCCAAGCACCAGCCAAGTCCAACGCCTGATCGGCGTAGAGGGGGCGCAGCAATGCCCGCAGCAGGGCGATGCTGTAATCCAGCGGAACGGTGGTGTGGGGGCGGGTGCCGGAGGGAGCGTTTTCGAAATCGTGGTGGTCGAGGACCAGGCCGGGATGCTCGCAGACGGCGCGTACCCGGGTCATCCGCGAGTAGCAATCGGCGTCCACGAAAAAAACTTTGCCCGGAGCGGTGAATACCTGGCGGAAATTGGCGCACGTCGTCCCGAGCATCAGCAGGCACGCGCCGAACAGCACAAGCCAGTTCAGCAAGCTTGAAAGCTGGCTTGGGAGACGTTTCAAGGGGAATTTCGCGCGGCGCAGTAGAGACGTGGGCCCGCTGGGATTTGAACCCAGAACCAAGGGATTATGAGTCCCCTGCTCTAACCATTGAGCTACAGGCCCGTGTAATTTTCAAAAAAGCGACGCCGGTACATTCTTAACAGCATTTGTGCCGGTTTCACCATGTTCTTCCGACAATCTGAGATCTCTTACGGCATGGCATCATCGTCTGGATTTCCACGTTGGAAGATCCTTCGGCTCGCTATGCTCGCTCGGGATGACAGATCACATTTTTTAGGCAGCACGGACGCTGCAGTAAGGTCTGGAAGGGAAATCGATCCCGCGTATTTTCTGCTCACAATTCCGGGTTGCGCGGGAACTTGGCAAACGGCAGTCTCGCACCGTCGTAAGTGAACTGATCGGCACGAATTTTGTTCGGGGCGTCGAACTCCGTGCCGCAACTGGACGCGCCGATGAGATCGTCCTGATCCACGCCGTCGCCGCTGATCCCTACCGCGCCGATGAGTTGCCCGTTTCGATACAAAGGAAATCCACCCGGGAAAACCGTGATCCCGTTCGGTAGGTTGGTATTTGGCGGTCCCGTGACAAAGCGGTCGGCAGAGGCAGCGGCAGAGGGCGGCAGCAGCGGAAGAAGTGGCAGCGATTTTTGCACTTGTTGGCCGACGGTTTCGAGGCGCACCGCGCCGCTGTCGTCCAGTTTGAACGTCTCTGGTCCGAGGGGTCCGGGCGCACGGCCCAGCAGGCCCGGCGGGTAGTAATTCTGCGCGAGAAAACCCACGGTGCGCGTGCTCAAAGCCATCGAGTTGCTGGAGAAAAAGAGGGCCGTGCGTGCTTTTTGCAATGCCACGTCAAAGGAGAAAAACGTCGCGCCGGGGGTGCGCGCTACCGCCAGAATCGGCGCGGGCACGCCGTCCGCGTCGGGATTGCCAACGACCGTGATCCACACCTGCGCGGCGACGCCAACCGGCAGGCGGATGCCCGCGCGGGTGGTCCGGGCGCGGTCGGAGGCGCGGGCGATGATACTTGAGACTTCGTCCGCCGAGAGCCGGGCTTGGCCGTTGATCGCGCCGGGCAGCGGGTCGGCGATGATCGGGAAACGCAGCTCGACATTTTGGCCACCGAGGGCGGGCGTCGGAAATGCGTAGAGCGGCGGTGCGGCGTGGAGCGAATAGCCGTTGACGGGGCGTCCCGGCAGCGCAGCGAACGCCAGGGTGCCGCGCGACTGTCCTTTGCCCAGGACGTAGGGAACGCGGATGCCGTTGATGGTCACGTTGTCCGCCGTGATGCCACCGTCCGGGGTATAGCCAACCTGGCCAGCGAGAGCGACCGTCTCGCCCGCGTTCCTGCCCAGCACGGAGTTACCCAGTTCGGTTTTTAGCACCTCCGGCAAGCTATCGATTGTCTCCGTGAACACGCCCACGCCGCCGACCAGGATTTTTCCTTTATAAAGAGGCGCGCTGGCGGACCGCCCGCTGAGCCGGGTGTTGGGAATGCCCGTGCCGAGCGAGTTTTTTACGAAGCCCGAACCGGGTTTGCCGCGACGCTCGCCGTTCGGGCCGCGGTCCAAGCGTTTGAAGCGGTTCACGTCCGAAAACGGCAGGTTGGAAAATTCCACGCCAACCAATGGTCCCGGCGGCTGGTTCATGATGCCCGGCGGGAAGTTCTGCTGGATGATGAACTGGGCGGTGCGGGAGGTAAAAGCGTTTTGGTCGCTGCTCAGGTAGGCCGCCGTCCCCGCTTCGCGCACCGCCGCGCCGACCACGCTGTTTTGACCTTCGACCAGCGGATCGCCAACCGTGCCCAGGCGGCCTGCCACGTCCCAGACGCCAAGCACGAAGCCCTCGCGGTCCACGACGGCAATCACCGAGTTCGGCGCGAGTTTAGCCGCCCGGCTGACCGATTGGGCGAAGATCGTTTGCACGTCGTCCAGCGTCAGTTGTGGCGGGGTGTCGGCACGGAGGCTGGACCCGGACACGAGCAGAGTCACCAGCGCAAAAATGGCGGCGCGACAATGAGATTTCATCGGTGCAGAGACCATTGTTATCGCAGCAGGGGTTGGAGTGGCAACGCCTAATGTTCCGCCGCTGGCGTCCTGGGCGGCGGCGATGAAAGAGGCGCTTGCTAAAATACTTACGGTTTCGGTAGCCTCTCCGGCGTGGCCAACGTTGCGACGCGATTTTCGAGCCTTGCCACCCGGTTGACCCGGTGGTGGCGAGCCGCCAGACTTTGTTGGCTGCTGGGTATGATCAGCGTCACCGCAGCGACGCATTGCCAAGCTTTCAACGCTGCCGTGGCCCCGTCCGAGGACGACCCACTGCCCGTCAAGTCGCCCGAGGCGTTCAATCCCGACCCCGGCGGACGCGCCAAACCTGTGCCCTCGCCGCCGGTCGCACCCGCCGACGCTCCCGTGCTGCCGAATCTGTTCGAGCCGATCCTGCCGCCCGTGCTGCCCCCGCCCACGCCGTCGCCGCTCTCGCCGAACCGGGATACCAACGTCCCGATCCCCTATCAGTTGCGTCTGCCGCGCGAGGGCGTCGTTTCAACGCAGGAGGTGGGCCATCCTTTCCTCACGCCACAATATGAACTGAGCGAGGGCGGCATCGGCCTGCTACCCAATGCCGTTCCGCAGACGAACCGCTGGCGCGTCCCGTTCGGGCGGCTCCAGCGCTATGCCGACCACTCGCTCGCCGAAACACCGTATCAGGACGGGCCGCTGCGGTTTTTCGATCCCTATAAAGCGAGCCTGTTGAAGGGAGACTCGCCCGTTATTGGGCAAGATATTTTTCTGAGCGTCACGCTGGAGAACCAGTTTGTCGCCGAGTTCCGCCGCGTGCCGGTGGGCAGCGGCATCAGCGCGGCGCGCGCCGAAAGCACAGACTTCTTTGGTCGTAGCGAGTCCTACACGTTGTCCAACAACCTCTCGGCGACCATCGAGATCTTCAAAGGCGAGACGGCGTTCAAACCTGTCGACTGGGCGGTCCGCATTACGCCAATTTTTAACCTCAATTATTCGGAGTTCAAGGAAACCGGCATCCTCAATCCCGACCCGCGCGGGCCGAATTACACGGGGGGTAATCCCAGCCCGTCGGTGCCACCGGTCATCACCAATCCGGGCGACGTGGGTGGGGTGCTCGGCAACGGCACGCGGCGGGTCGGCAACCGGGATTTTGGCGGCACCCGTTACACGCAACGCACCCGCGAAACTGTCTCGCTGGAGGAGTCGTTTCTGGAAGTTCATCTCAAGGATTTGAGCGACACCTACGACTTCGTTTCCGCGCGGGTCGGCAGCCAGTTCCTGAACTCGGATTTTCGCGGATTTATTTTCGATGATACCGACACCGGCGTGCGGGTTTTCGGCAACTACGATAACAACCGCCTGCAATACAACGCCGCGTTTTTCAACCTGCGCGAGAAGGATACTTTCTCCGGCCTGAACCAGTACAGCGCGCGTGGGCAGGACGTATTTGTGGCCAACGTTTACCGGCAGGACGCGCTCAACCTTTTCCTGACCGCGAGCAACCCGCTGGCGTTGGGTTACACCACGCAATTGTCGTTTCACGCGAGCTTAGACCACGGCGAACAGCACTTTGACAAGAATGGTTTTCTCGTGCGGCCCGCGCCGGTCGGCGGTCCCATCGAGGAGCACGACGTGAACAGCTTTTATTTCGGCTGGACGGGCGACGGGCACATCGGGTGGCTCAACCTGACGCACGCGTTCTATCAGGTGGTCGGGCACGACGACAAAAATGCCATCGCGGGCCACGGCGTGAACGTCAACGCACAGATGGCGGCACTCGAACTTTCGATTGACCGGGATTACCTGCGTCCGAAGTTTTCGTTTTTTTACGCCTCCGGCGACGGCAGCCCGCGCGACAAATGGGCCACCGGTTTCGATTCGATCCTCGACAACCCCACCTTCATCGGCAGCCCGTTTTCGTTCTACACGCGGCAGGGGTTCGGCCTGGCGGGTTCGAACCTGTTGACCAAACCCGCCAATTCGCTGCTGCTGGACCTGCGGACCAACAAAACCGAGGGGCAAGCGAACTTCGTGAATCCGGGGACGTTGATCGTCGGCGTCGGACTAGACGCCGACCTGACGCCGAAACTCAAAGCGCAGTTCAACGCGAATTACATCCGTTTCGTGGACACCGCGCCGATCCGCGACGTGCTCCTGACCAACCATGCGGACAACGAACTGGGCTATGACATCAGCCTCGGCCTGACGTACCGCCCCACGTTGACCCAGAACATCGTCATCAACGCGGGTTTCGGCGCGTTTCTACCCGGAAAGGGCTACCGTGATATTTACCGGAGCATCACTCGGCCTGTGCCCGGATTTTCGCCCGAACCAGCGGGCGCGATCGACAGTTTTCTCTACAGCGGGATCATTGCCGTCACATTTCGTTACTGAAAGGCGTGTTCTTTGTGGGCCGTCTGGTACGAAGAGAGGCTGAAACTTTTTCCGTCCCGTGTGGAAATCGCTTCCCTCGCTGCGCGTTAAGTCTCTATCATTCGGATCGATGGAACGGGGCGACGCTTCCGGCAACTGGCGCAAGCCGCCCGCGATGGCGGCGGCGGGCCTGTTGCTGGGCGTGCTTGGATGGTTATTAATCGGTATGCTCGTGCCCGTGCTCGCCCAGAACGGCGGCCACGCGCCAAAGCCGATCGCACCGGCCGTCCCGCCGACGGTGACACTGGGCGCAGATACGCCCGGGCCGACGATTGTCTCGCCGACGCCGCTGCCCCTCGGTGGACGCGGCCCCGGCCCGGCGATCCCACCACCGGTCGTGCTCGATACAAACGCGCCACTGCCCACCGATCCTAACACCGAAACGCCCACTGTACCGCCGCCCACCATCACCGGTAATCCCGTCCGGGGCGACCGAGTGCCCGCGCCCGTCATCACGGGCTTGGCCCCCACCCCGCCGCCCGCGCTGCCGCCCACCGTTATCCTGTCCGCCGACGAGCGTACCGGCAACGGCCTGGGACCGCGCACCTCGCTTGGGGCCACCGGCGACCCGCACGCTTTTTCACGCGCCGGACTGCCCGAGCGCAACTGGATCGACCAGACCCAGGCGCAAGCGGATGTAAAAAGCGCCGGTTGCCTGGAATGTCACCACGGCGTCGAACCCATGCACAAATCGCCCTACGTGGTGCTCGGCTGCACCGACTGCCACGGTGGCGACCCTACAAAGGGCAAGAAAGACACCATCGTTGAAGGCGTGATTCCCGGGCACGTCCGCCCAACCTACCCCGAGTTCTGGCGCACCGCCGCCAACCCCGCCAATTCCAGCACGCTCCTCAACCACGAGAATCCAGATTGGATTCGTTTCGTCAACCCCGGCGACCTGCGCGTGGCCGAGCAGGCCTGTGGATTGTGTCACCCAAATAGCCTGCGCCACGTGGCCAACAGCATGATGACCACGGGGCAAATGCTTTGGGGAGCGGCGCTCTACAACAACGGCAGTTATTGGAAGAAAAATTATGTATTTGCCCAGGCTTATGGCCTAGACGGCGCGCCGCTCAAGATCACCAACCCGACTCCGGTGACCGCCGCCATGACGCAGCAACGCGGCATTTTGCCGTTCCTGCTGCCGCTGCCCCGGTTCAACCTGAGCATGCCGGGCAACACGCTGCGCATCTTTGAAAAAGGCGGCGTGAACCCGCCCGAACTCGCCAACCCAGAGTCCACCGCGCGCAACGGCGCGCCGGAACGCGCCACCAGCGCGCGCGGCGAGGGCACGCTCCTGCGGACTGATCCCGTTTTCTTGGGTTTGCAGAAGACGCGGCTCAACGACCCGCTGTTGCCGTTCCTGGGCTCGAACGACCATCCCGGCGATTACCGTTCAAGCGGCTGCACCGGTTGTCACACCGTGTACGCCAACGACCGCTCGCCGACGAACTCCGGTTGGTATTCCAAATACGGCCACCAAGGGCTCAGCTTTAGCGCTGACCCGACCATCAACAAACGCGAGCGCGGCCATCCGGTCTCTCACCAGTTTACGCGCTCCATCCCTTCCAGCCAGTGCATGAGCTGCCACATGCACCAGGGCAATCTGTTTGTAAACCCATATTTGGGTTATACCTGGTGGGATCAAGAGAGCGACGGAGAATTGATGTACCCCAAGGCACAGCACGACCCAACTGACGCGGAGTTGCTAGCCTCCGTGCGCAAGAATCCCGAAGCGGCAGCGGCGCGCGGCCTGTGGGGCAAGGAGGAATTTTTAGAGAAGGTGGCCGAACTGAATCCCAAGCTAAAGAACACGCAGTTTGCCGATTATCATAGTCACGGCTGGGTTTTCCGTGCCGTGTTCAAAAAGGACCGCAAAGGGAATCTGCTCGACCTGGACGATCAGCACATCGCCGCGGACGACCCGAAAAAATGGCAGAAAGCCGTTCACCTCAACGACATCCATCTCCAGAAGGGGATGCAGTGCGTAGACTGCCACTTTCTGCGCGACGCGCACGGCGACGGCACGCTCTACGCCGAGCCGCGCGCGGCGACCAGTATCGAGTGTATCGACTGCCACGGCACCGTCGACAAGCGCCCAACGCTCGTCACCAGCGGCAACGGCGGCAGCGTGGACCTGGCCGACGGCGGGACGCCCTTTGGCCCGCGCTTTGTCTGGGAGGACGTGACGGAGCCAGCTACGACGCAAGTCAACGGCCAGCCGGTGCAGCAGTACGCCACCCGCCGCGCGCTGTACCAGAATTCTTCGATGGAGGCGGGCAAGCGTTGGGAAGTGCCGCAGACCGTGGACACCGTCAACCCGGCCTCGCCGCGCTACAACGCCAAGAGCGCCTACGCCAAAACGCTGCACCGCGACGGCACCGCCTGGGGTGATGTGCCCGCCGACCCCGACGTCCGCCGCGTGCGGTTGGCGCACAGCAACGAGAAAATCACGTGTCAGGTGTGCCATTCGAGCTGGGCGACTAGCTGCTTCGGCTGCCATCTGCCCATGAAGGCGAACCAGAAAGTGCCGCTCAACAAATTCGAGGGAACCACGGACCGCAATTACACGACTTACAACCCTCAGGTCGTGCGCGACGACGTGTTCATGCTCGGCATCGACGGCACGGTGAAAAAGAACCGCATGGCGGTGTTACGCAGTTCCAGCGCGGTGGTCGTCGGCTCGCAAAATGTTAACCGCGAGTGGGTCTACTCGCAGCAACAAACGGTTTCCGCCGAGGGGTACAGCGGGCAGGCATTCAACCCTCATTTTCCGCATACGACGAGCGGCGCGGGCACCACGAAAGGCTGCACGGATTGTCATCTCTCCAAGGGCGGCGACAACAACGCGTGGATGGCGCAGCTGCTCGGTTTCGGGACGGGCACGGTAAATTTCTTTGGCCGTTATGCCTGGGTGGGCGCGGGGAAGGAGGGCATCCGTGCCGCCGTCTGGACGGAGCAGGACGAACCCCAGGCCGCCATCGGCAGCCACCTGCACAAGCTTGCATATCCGAAAAACTACGCGGACCACGCGGCGGGCGGATCGGTGTTACGGTCGATTTACGAGCATCACGCCACGGACTGCCGGGATTTGACCCAGCGCGGCGAGTTCCTTTACACGGCGAACGGGCGCGGTGGGTTTCGTGTTTACGACATCGCCAACATCGACAACAAGGCGTTTTCCGAGCGATTCAACACGTCGCCGGTCTCGCCGTTGGGCGAAAACATGCACGTCCAGACGCGGGGCGTGGCGACCTCGCTGGCGCTACCCAGCACGCTCGCGCTCGATCCGTTGCGGCAGCATTTGCCCGAGAACGAGGAAACGCCGATCCCGTCGTACTACGGCTTCATTTACGGCACCGACACCGTCGAGGGACTGGTGGAGATCGGCGTCGGCACACTGGTGGACGGCAACCCGGCCAACAATTTCCTGCATAAGGACCTGACGTTTAATCCCGATGGCTTACTCAACGGGGCCACCTACGTCGCCGCAGCGGGCAGCCGACTCTATATCACCAGCCCACAGGGCCTGAGCGTGGTGAGCGTGGCGGACCCGCTGCATCCGACGCTCAAGAGCCAGGCGGGCGGCGGCTTTTTGCGGAATCCACGCGCCGTGGCCGTGCAGTTTCAATATGCTTTCGTGACGGACGAGGACGGGTTGAAAATCTTCAACCTAGCCGACCCGGATCGTCCCGCGCCGGTTGCCGGAGCAACCCTGCCGCTGGCGGACGCCAACCGGCTCTACGTCGCGCGGACCTACGCCTACGTCGCCAATGGCCGCGAGGGCTTGGCCATCATCGACGTGGAACGCCCCGAGCATCCGAAGCTCGTGCAGATGTACAACGCCGACGGCCAGCTCAACGACGTGCGGGCGGTGCAGGTCGGCTCGGTAAGCGCGTCGATGTTTGCGCTCGTGGCGGACGGGCGCAATGGCCTGCGGGTGGTCCAGCTTATCTCGCCGGAAAACGTGCCCGAACACATGGGGTTCAGCCCGAAGCCGAACCCGGTGCTCATCGCCACGGCTCCGCTGAAGGGGGGCGAGGCCATCGCGGTCGGGCGCGGCCTCGACCGGGACCGCGTGGTGGACGAGACCGGCGCGCAGACCGTAGTGTTCGGTCGGCGCGGCTCGCGGCCCTTTACCTTGGCGGAAATGTCGTCTTTCCTGCGGCATTCGGGTGATGGAGCGGATGGTGATGATGCCAAAGGCGCGGTCCGCGCCGGGCCATTTTACCGCGTCGAGGACGCGGTCTTGCGCAAGGATGGCGTCACCGGTGCTCCGAGCCTCCTGACCCGTTCTGGCGAAACCTTGCGCGCCACGCAGCCGTTCCAAGATCCGACCGCCACCCCAGGGCCATCGCCCGCACCGGGCACCGCTCCCATAGACCGCATCTTCCCGGTGGTGCCACCTGTGCCGCGCAACGAATTTATGCAACCGGCGGACGTGGAACGGCTGCTGAAGACTAACGATCCTTACCGGCAGCTCGACCGGCCCGCCTCGCCGTCCACGTTGTCGCCGACCGCGCCTCCCTTGCACGACAGCCCGGCACCCGCCGCGCAGGCTCCGTCCGACAATTTTTTTGCCTTACCTGGCACGGCGGAACGCCTGCTTCGTGCCCGTACGCCCGCTGGTGCCACACCCGCTTCTACGCCGTTGCCCACTTCGCCGCCCTAGAGGATTGACCGCTTTGGTATTATACGCGACAAAGCGCTTTCCAAATACACCGTCAGCTCCAGATCCCAACCATCCCTAAACCATGGCAGACCAAACGATCCGACTCCCCGACAGCGCACCCGGCCCCTGGTACGTGGACGACACTTGCACCCCTTGCCACGTTTGTCTCGACGAGGCCGGGCCTTCGACGGACACGCCTCTCCTGCGATACAACGACGACGAGAGCAAGGTCCTCTTCGTCAAGCAGCCGGAAACGCCGGAGGAGCTAGATGGCGCGCAACGCGCGTTGGAAATCTGTCCGACCGCCGCCATCGGGAGCGACGGCGAATAATCAATTCTCTCCGTCGTCACCGCTCCTGCGTCAGGCTCGCGGCACGCCCTTGCGCCGCGCGATTTTCTTCGTTTGCTTAGGACTCCGCTCCGTCCGAGCGGCGGTCCCGCATGGCAGAAACAATCCAATATGGCCGCTGCGTCAACCGGTCGCGCTGCACACTCGCGTTTAACCGCGAAACCGTGTTCGTGCCGCTCGACGGCAACTGTCCCGAGTGCGGCCAACCGTTGCAAGCAAACTCGATGGCATCCAGGCGTTTAAACATCCTGCCCTTATTGCTGACGATTGGATTATTGGGCGCAGGGGGATATTACGCGAAAACCCGCTTTCTTGACCCTGGCCCGATTAACCCAGCGGGACCGCACGCCACTCCGGGCGGCGGCGTGTCCAATCAGGTGACGCCGCCGCCGCGCACTGAACCCGGCGGCACACCCCCCGCTGACGAAACGCCGCGCGGCGGCGTCGTGGACAAGCCCAACTTTGCCCTGGAAGACGATGCGAACGCCAAAGCCCGCCGCGACGTGTTGTCGCGCATCGACCAGATGCCGCATCTCAGCGACGCGCAGAAAAGCAAACTGCTAACCGCCGTAGACCGCGCCCGCAGCATGGGTTGTATTTTCATCATCCCGTTCGAAGCGGGCAAGAAGGCGCTGGGACCGCGCGAGACGGACGTGCTGGTGAGCGGCTTCAAGTCCGGCAGCATTAAGCAGTTGATGGAAGATCCGACGCTGGTGTTCGTGATTTTGGGCTACGCCGACAAACAGGGCGACCCGAAGATCAACGAAAAAGCGTCCATCGACCGCGCGCAAAACGTCCTCGGCATCATGCGCGAACGGTGCGGCGTGCAGAACGTGACCTACGGCGTGGGCATGGGCGGATCGAGCCGGTTCGACGCGAAATCGGTCGCCAAGAACCGGCTGGTGGAGATCTGGGCCGTGTATCCGTAGCAGGCGGCGGTTGGCAGTTACTCCGCGACCTTGGCTACCTCTGAGTGAAAGGCGCGCAGTCGGTCGGCGAAGGCCGCACAGTCAAAGATCGTTTGCGCATCGGTGGCAGCAAATAGTTTATCTAACTCTTTGGAAGCCGCGTCCCACTTAGGCGCTCCGGCTTTTTGCAGCGGGGCCAGCAACCGCGACAGCGCCAGTGTCAGCCGTTGCGCGCGGCTGCGCATCGCCAAATCCCCCTCCCCACCGGCGACCGGCACAAATTCCCTGTCAATTGCCGCGAGTCCTTCCAGACACCGCCGACTGTTGGCGCGCGACCAAGCCAGCCGCGCCGCCGCCCGCGCGAAATCGTCGGCGTTCGCCTGCGCGTGCGCCACGTTGCCGGGCGTGAAGTCACCCGCGCCGGGCACCGTGTCGAGCGACGGCAACCCCTCCTTGCCCAGCATCTCGACCGTGCGTTGCAACAGCCAGACTAGCGCGCGCCACTGTTCTCGGGCCTCGGGAGTCGGTTCCGCTTCCCGGCTCAAGGCCCAGCTCAACTCCCGCAAAGCAGCCGCTTGTCCCGTCAGCCATGCCTGCGGGCCGAAAAAGTCGCCGAGGTCGGTCCAATGGCGCGGCTCGGCCACCGTCTGCGCATCCAGCTCGAACAGCAGCGGCGGATGCCCGGCGGCCAGCACGTCGGGCTCGAGCACCTGATGACACGCGACGCAGGTGTTCGCCCGCGCGTAGAGGTCGCGCACCTCGCGCACACCCGTCTGGACATTTTGCACGTGGGTAAAGTCTCGCCGGGTGTGCGAGCGGACCCAGTTCTGCGCCGGGCCGTGGCACGATTCGCACGAGACGCCCTCGGCCTGCGCGTCGAGACCTTTGGACAAGCGTTCCTCCGGGACCCCGGCCAGCGGGGTGTGACATTCCGTGCAACGGGTGCTGCCTGCCGCCGACGCGAGGAACAGCCCTTGCGCAATCCGAGCCGCGCGCGTGCCCGCCAGCGTCGCGGCGGCGCGGCGGTGAGGATCGGACCGCTGCCAGATCGTGAACGCGTTCCGTGCGGGGCTGCCGCCGCCGTGGCAGAGCGACGAACTGCAACTCGCCGCGCCCAGGAAGCGAGCGCCACCGCCCGCCGGGTTTCGCGGCTGCCCCGCCAGCTCGGGCGAGGCTTTCTCAGGTTCCGCCGCTTTCCCGGGCGTTGGCGCGGTGGAAATGATCACGTTGCCGGGCACGGGATCAGCCTCGATCGCCGCCGGTGGATTGGTTGGCGTCGCGTTCGTCCCCGGGATCTGAGCGTGCAGCGAACCCGTGGCAGCCAGCAAAAACCCGCCACCGATGGTAAGCGCCAGCGAGAACGGCAGTTTCACGTTGTCTTGCTTAACCGAATGGCTCATAAACGTTAAGCCATTTCCGCATGATCTTTCGGCTCGATAACCAAGGCAAACTCGCCGGGGACTCCCTGAGCACCGACCGCCTGCTCGAACACCTTCCTTTTCTGAAGGAAATTCTCGACGCCAAGGAACTCACCCGTAGCCAACTCGACAACTTCGCGCGCGACGCCGCGAGCCTGCGGCATTTCCGCGCGGGCGACGTGGTGTGCGAGGAAGGTGATTTCGGTTCGACCGCATTTTATCTCGTTTCGGGCCGCGTGGAGGTGGCCATCAACAATCCCCTCGCCCGGCTGCACACCCGGCGGGCGGGCGGCGGATTCATGGGCCGGGGGATCGCGCGGCTCAAGCGGATGACGAGTTTCCTGGTCTCCGACGACCAGGCGACGCCCGCGCCCGACGCGAAGGATTTCATCGCCATCGACGCGCCGGTCGATCTGCCCCGGCACCGGCCCATCGCGGAACTCGGCGCGGGCGAGCTATTCGGCGAGATGACCTGCCGGACGTTCCAACCGCGCTCCGCCACCATCACCTGCCTGGAGGATTGCGTGATGGTCGAGATGCTGCGCGTCATCCTCGACATGCTGACGGGCAACCGGGCCGTCAGCGACGTGATCAAATCGACGACCAAGGTCAAGGCGGCCACGTTCAAAGGCAGCCCGACCTTTCGCCGCCTGATGGAGGATAAATACCGCGAGCGTAACCTCGGCACCCACCTGCGCGGCGTGCCGGTATTCGCCAGCCTGGACGAAACGTTTCTCGCTGAACTGACGCGCTCGGTAGAATTGGTCAGCCACAGCGCGGGCGACACTATCGTCAAACAAGGCGAACCGGCGGACGCTTTTTACTTGGTGCGCTCGGGAATGGTGAAGGTATCCCTCGACATGCCGGGCGGGGAACTGGTGCGCACGTACCTGTCGCGCGGGGATTACTTCGGCGAGATCGGCCTGCTGACGCCGGGTGGGACGCGCACCGCAACGTGCCGCGCGCTCGACCAGACGGACGTGGTGCGGATCAACCGCGATGTGTTCGAGAAGATTTTAGAGCAGCATCCCCAGGTGCGGGTGCAGCTCAAGCTGGTAGCCGACGCGCGGTTGCGCTCGTTGCAGTCGCGCCGCCTGCCGGTGGGTCAAAACATGGAGGAATTCCTCGGCCAAGGATTATTCGAGGCGCAGAACCTCCTCCTGATCGACCTTGATAAGTGCACGCGCTGCGACGCCTGTGTGACGGCCTGCGCCGAGGCGCACGATGGCGTGACGCGCCTGTTGCGCGACGGCTTGCGTTACGACCGTTACCTAGTGGCCACCGCCTGCCGCTCCTGCCACGACCCCCTATGCATGACCCAGTGTCCGGTCGGCAGCATCCGGCGCAAGGAGAGTCTGGAAATCCAGATCGAAAGTTGGTGCATCGGTTGCAGCAAATGCGCCGAACTTTGTCCTTACGGGAATATCAATATGCACCCCTTCGAGGCACCAGAGAAACCCGCCCGGGCCGCCGCCGCGCCCGCCCCCGCTGCCAGGGCCGCGAAACCGGCGGCCAATGCCGCTCCAAAGTCCGCGCCAGCCGCCATGGCCAAGCCGGAAACCGGACCTGCTCAACCGAAGACTCCGCCGCCGATGGTGGACGGGGCAAGTCTACCTCAACCTGCCGACAGTTCGAAGCAACCCGCCATCAGTACCGCGCAGCCCGTCATCGCCAACGATCTCAAGCCACCGTCGTCCACGCAAGACCCGCGAGGCGACAAACCAACCGCTGCGCAGCCTACCGCGCCGGCAGCCGCCACGGTGCCCACGCCCAAGCCTGCGCCTCTAAAACCCACTCCAACCAGCGCCGCCGCGAAACCTGCCGCGGCTGCCGCTGCCCCGAAACCGCCCGCACCAGCCGGGCCGAGGAAAAAATCGACGACGCTGAAGGCGACTACCTGCGACCTCTGCACGGATTTGCTGACGCCGAGTTGCGTTTACGCCTGTCCGCACGACGCCGCCATGCGGGTCGATCCGGCCCTGTACTTCGCCGGTCAAAAATCCGCCACCGACCGTCGTCGGCGCTCTTGGTTGCGACGACTGCTTTTCAAAGAAGGCCCCGACAACCGCACCACCCACTGATCAATTAATCAGATCGGACCCCGGGCTATCTCGCCTCGCGTTCTCCGCGCTATGCTTCTCAACCGCAGTCAACTCCCCTGGGCCTGGTTCACTCTGCTGGCCACGCTGGCACTGGTGGCAATCTACGTCGGCGCGTTCTACCCGGCTTATTTGCCGTGGCTGCACCTGCCCGCGTCGATCTCTCAACCGCGCCGCCAGCACTACAGCGTCGGCAACTCTCCGCTCGGCCTCGCTTACGGCGCGGCGGCCTACGCCATCTTCATTTTTGCGGTCCTGCTCAACACGCGCAAAAAATTCCCTCTTGTGCGCGTAGGCCGGGTGCAGACCTGGCTGCGCGCCCATATCTGGCTGACGATTCTGACCTTGCCGCTGGTATTCATGCACGCGGCTTTCCGTTTCGGCGGCGTGATGACTTCGAGCCTCATGTGGCTCTACCTGCTGGTGATGCTAAGCGGGTTCTACGGTCTGGCGCTCCAGCAGGTTTTGCCCCGGCAAATGAAGTTGCACCTGCCCCTCGAAACCATCTACGAACAGATTCCTTACCTCACCCGCCAGTTGCTCGCATCCGCGCAAAAGATGCGCGGCGAACTGCGGCCCGCCGCGCCAACCGCCGCTAGCGTGGATGCTCCGAAGGTAATGGTAACACCCACCCTGGCGGGCACACCCGCCCAGGCAGCCACCGCACCCGCTCCCGAAGACCAGTCCGCGATGTCAATGCTCGACGCCTTGGAGCGTGACATCATCCCCTACCTCGCCGCTCGCCACCCAGACCGCTCGGCCATCGCCCATGACGCGGCCGCCTTGGAATTTTTTCGCAGTTTGCGGCTGCGGGTTGCCCCCGCCTACCAAGAGCGAGTCGATCTCCTGGCCGGGTGGTGCGCCGAACGGCGACAGATGCTCCTGCAAGCGCGCTATCACCACTGGTTGCACGGCTGGCTGCTCGTCCACGTCCCGGCAAGTTTTCTGCTGATCATCCTCACAGGCTGGCACGCCGTCGTGACGCTTTTTCTCTACTGAGCCGTGGAATTTTCCAAGCGCACGCAGAAACAGGTCGCCGAACGCCTCAAGGGCAACCTGGATTATTACGCCAAACCGCACCCGTGGCGGACGTTGCGCTTTTGCGTATCGGCGCTGACGATCATCGCGGGCATCGCCGCCGTCCCCGCTTATTATTATTTCAAAGGCCCGGAGTATATCGTCAACCCCGGCCCCATTTCCCGCGCCCACGCGCAGATCGCCAACGACTGCGCCTCCTGCCATCCCAACACCGAGCAGATCCGCCGCGACTCCCACGCCGCAGGCCGCATCGTGCGCGCGGAATACTACGTCCCCATCGATCAGGCGTGTGCCAAGTGTCACGTCCGTTACCTGTTTCACCAACCTAACGTCGTACCGGACGCAACCCGCCCGGCGAGCACCGGTGCCCGGGACGAAACAAGTTCTTGCACGTCCTGTCACCGCGAACACCTGACTTCTGGCAAGATGCTACCGACGACCGATCAGAATTGCTCAGCCTGCCACAACCGGGCCGACCTGATGGCAGCCTCGGCGAAAGCCAGCCACGGCATCGCACCGAATTTCTTCCCCAGCGGCGTGCCGCGCCGCCAGGGCGGACTCCTTTTCTTTTACAAACCGCATCCGCGCGACGGCTACACCAAGGTTTTTAGCGCGTTCGACCAAGGGCATCCCCCTTTCCAGATCCACACGGAGGGGCTAAAAGACCCCGACACGCTGCAATACAACCACGCCCGACACGAGCGCCCCGACATTCCCAATACCGAACTGGGGACGCGCTTGGACTGCAACTACTGCCACAAGGCCGACGCCACCGGTACGAACTTCCAGCGGGTCACGTTCGAGAAAAATTGTGTCGCCTGTCACGCGCTGGCGTTCGACCCGAACGTGCCCCCGAGTAGTTCGCCGGACGACCGGGGTTTGGTCATTCCGCACGGCGAACCGAAGCGCGTGCGCGAATATCTCAACGACCTGCCGCGCAAGTATCTCGAATACGCGATCAGCCACGAAGGGGCGAACGCGCAGCAGGCGCAAGCTTCCATGCTCAACGCCGTGCAACGGCTGGCCGAAAGCTACGGCGTGGCATCCAACAATCTGGCGCAACTAGGCCCCAAGCTGGAGCAGAAGGTGTTTTACAACGCGGCGCACGTCACCACCGGAGCGGGCGCGCTCCGGCGGCGCTCGGAAGGCGGCGGGGGCCGGGGCCAGGAAAACACCTATTTTCCAGGTTGTGCGTTCTGCCACCAAGTCAGCGCGCCGGTGCCGAACGTGACGCCCACGATCACCAAAGCCGTGGTTTTCGACCGTTGGCTGGGGGACGGACGGTTCGACCACGCCAAGCACCAGCAGCAGTCCTGCGCGGAATGTCACTCGTCGATCCACCAAAGCGAGCGCACGAGCGACATCAACGTGCCGACCCAACAGAGCTGCACGCAATGTCACAACGGCAAACCCGGCGGCGTGGCCAACGATTGCAGTTCGTGCCATCGCTACCACAACGATCCCGCCCGGCGGACGTTCAAATCGATGCCCGAGGAGGGGGTGACAGTTGCTGCACTTGAGAAGGCGCGGCCACCGTACCGGGAGGCGTTGCATCAAGGCCGCTTGGCCGACACCCGTTAATGGCGCGGGCAAAGAAACGTGGCTAGGGAGGGAATCGAACCCCCGACACGAGGATTTTCAGTCCTCGTAGCTTTAAGGCGTAGATGCTGGTCTTTTGCGCCTTGCATGACAGATGCATGACTGGCTACAATGGCGAGGTCGTAATCGCCTTTAGATACTTCCGTTTTCGGAAGCGTGGGGGCGAATAAAGCGAATCTTGCGAAAAAAGCCTCTCCCGGTCATGCCCAAAGCCTCTTCCCCCGAGTTTCCGATGTTAATTCGCAAGGGTCATGCGAGCGTCAAAATTTACCGCGGCCTGAACCGGGGCCGGGTCATGTACACGCTCGTCAACGTCGGAGCGAAGGGCCGGGAGCGCCGGATGTTCGCGGATTTGGATGAGGCAAAGCGCGAAGCGGGCACCGTCGTTCATAACCTCGCAAGCGGCGATGCGGAAGCCGCGAAGCTGACGGGGCAAGAACGGCAGATGTACTTGGCTGCGAATAAAGCCTTGCTGCCAACCGGGGTGTCGCTGGTTGTGGCGGCGGAGCAATTCGCCGATGCGCACAAACGGTTGGGCGAGCATTCCCTCGCAGAAGCCGTCAAATACTTCTTGGCGCACACCGTGACGGATCGTCCGGTGCTTACCGTGGCGGAAGCTGTCGCTAAATTCGCGGCGGACAAAGCGGAGACGAACAAGAGCAAGCTCTACCTCAAGGATATTCGGGTTATGCTCACGAACGGTCTAGCGGCGGCTTTTCCATGCAACCTAGCCGACGTGTCCCCCGACGACTTGGCGGCCTATCTGCAAGCCAAGAAATGCGGGCCAGTGGCAAAAGGGAACCACCGGCGGCTCATCGTAGCATTCTTCAATTACGCCAAGGGCAAAAAGTGGCTTGATCCAAATGTGACGACCTCGGCGGATTCCCTGAGTAAATACAGCGTGGCGGACAAGGAGGTGGAAATTTACACCCCAGAAGAGATGGCCAAACTGATGCGGGCCGCAGACAAAAAATTCCTGCCCTACGTGGCTCTATTGGGTTTTGGCGGGGTGCGCCGTGAGGAGATGCACAAAGGTTTGGCATGGGAGTCCGTGGACTTCGAGAGCAAAACACTCATTGTGCCTGCGACCATTGCCAAGACGCGAATTAAGCGAAAAATCTCCATGCCTGAGAATTTGGCTGCCTGGCTGGCTCCGTACGAAGGAAGTAAGGGACCAATCTTCGCCGCCGACCCGCGCAAACGAATGGCCTCCCTAGCCAAACGGGCCGGCGTGACGTGGAAGCGCAACGCCCTCCGGCATGGCTATGGGTCTTACATGATGGAAACCGTCCGCAACGCGGGCGACGTGAGCCTGCAAATGGGCAACAGCGCGGATGTGGTCAAAAAGCACTACCACGAAATTGTCACGGCCAAAGCAGCCAAGGCTTACTGGGGCATCACCCCGGCGAATTGACCGTCTCGGCTGAAGAAATTTCTGGGTTTTCCTGGCCTTTATCCTTCGCGATCAGACCCATCTTGAGCAGGTCTTCGGTGAGTTTTTTGAAGGTCTTTTGATTATTCCTAGCCTGCCAAATCATGGAATGTGCGAAGCGCTCTCTCATTGCCTTGTTTAGCTTGAGCTGGTTAGCATGGACTCGGTCCCCATCCACGCCCAAGAGGATCAATTTGTACGCGGTTTCTAAACCGGCATCGATTGCCTTTCGTATCGAGGCAAAATTTCCGTAAGGCTCTGGAGCCAAGCTATTGGGAACTCCGAATTCGCTGATTAGACTCGTCACGAAATTAGACATCTTCCAATATAGAAGCCCCATCTGATCAGGAGCCGTCTCAGAAAGATGCTCGGAAATTCGAAATAATGGTGCAAGGAATGCCAATATTTCTTCGGGATAAGATGATGCGAGTGGGTTGGCATCTGGGTTTTTGAGGTTGGCTTGCGTGTGTTCAAAATGTTCCTTTGTGTATAGGAAGTTTCCTATTTCGGTATAGGGTTCTTGGCTCAAATTATTGTCGAGCAACCAGCCAGCAGCGATCCCCGTCGCACCACTAATCCTCACGGCGAGTTGTTCGCTCAGCTTTAGCCTGCCGATCTCAATGGAGCGGATTGTCATATCCGAACAGCCAAGCAACTTCGCTATTGCACTTTGTGTTGTTCCGATGATCTCACGCAGTCGCGCGAGATTGTGACGCTGGCTTGATGGACGCATAGCCAAAGGGTAGTGCATACCCATAAGGGATGCACGAAAAAACAGGAAGAAACGGCAGTTTTAGCGACTTTTTGCGCAGAATGAACTTGCGTAGTGCCTATTGGGTATGCACATTCAATCTGATCCTATGGCAACTGAACTTCGCGAACACTTCCAACCTCGCCGAAAGGTGGGCTCCAAAAAGATGGCCGAGATCATTGGGGTATCGACCAGGACTTTGCAAAACTACCGGGACCAAGGACGTATTCCATTTTGCAGGTACTCAAGTCGAGCTTTCAGATACGATCCCGTCGCCGTTGAGGAGGCTCTAGCCAAATAAGCAAAAACCCCTACGCCGTTGGGTGACGTAAGGGCCTTGCGTGAATCTCTGAGCGACACCAGAGATTAAAATACGAAGGGCGGTCATTCAAGGGCAAAACACACGCCCTATGCATCTTCGTAATTCCCCTCACATTGGGGGGAGCCAATACGCCCGAGAACATTCTCGTCCCTACGGTGGCCACCGCTTCGGCGCGCACTTGCACCACCAACTCAGAGTGCCATTCCGCCCGTGGCTTCGCTGGGCTGCCGTGAGCCCTCTCTATGACGCCTTGGCCGCTGTGGCTGCGCGCCTAGCCGCGAAGGAGGTTCTCTAGTGAACCCTTTTACCTTGGCGTTCTATCACGCTGTGGCCGCTTTTGAGCCGTTGCTGTCGGCGGCAGCCTGGTATGCGATCCAGAAAAAATCTCTTCTTCAGGATGACGCGGCAAACCGGGGGGCCATTAGCCGATGAGCGCAGACAGACGGATTTCGCCAGAGGACATTCGGCGCGTCGCTGACGCCGCCGACATCTTGGAAGTCTTCAGTGGCAGGATCGCTCTGAAAAAAACGGGTGCCACATACATGGCCCTTTGCCCTTCGCACCAGGAGAAAACGCCTTCGTTTGTCGTCTCGCCCGCGCGACAGACTTTCAAGTGCTTTGGTTGCGGGATCGGGGGGGACGCGATTGCCGCTGAGATGATGCTGGAGGGTCTCGACTTCCCGGGTGCAGTTTACTCCTTGGCCCAACGCAAGGGGATTATCGTGGAGGGTGCGGATATAGCATCGGAAATTCCTGCTAGTCCCCCTCCCCGGCGGCCAATGCCAGCCATGCCAGAATCGCCAGGTAAGCCACTTGCCCTGCGCTTCGACTTGCATTTGGGCACGCGGGCAAATCTCGCCTCGGTGGCAACCCTGCGCGGTCTCTCCGTCGAAGGCGTTGCTTTGGCGCGGGACCGGGGCCTGCTTTGGTTTGGAAGCTCATGCGGTGTTCCCGCTTGGTTCGTCACCGATGGCGAGCGCATCAACGCGCAGGCCCGGCGCATGGATGGACAGCCATTCCCGGCTTTCAAGGATCTCGGCGTCCGCAAAGCTCACACCGTGGGCGGCAGCCAAGCGAGGCGGCCAATCGGCATTAAAGAAGCATCCGATAAGCCATTCATTGCCTTGGTTGAGGGTGGCCCGGACTTGCTTGCCGGTCACCATTTCATCGTCGCCGAGGAACGCGAGGCGGACGTGGCGACGGTGGCGGTGCTCGGAGCGGCCAACCGGCTGCCGGAGGACGCGCTGTTGCTGCTCGCCAACAAGCGGGTGCGGATTTTTCCCCACGCCGACGCTGCTGGCGCGCTCGCCGCGCTGCGGTGGACGGAACAGCTTGAAGGGGTTGGCTGCACAGTGGACGCCTTCCGCTTCGACGGATTGCTCCAAAGCGACGGAGAACCAGTGAAGGATTTGAACGATCTGGCCGCCATTGATGCGGACTGTTTTGAGCAGGAGCGCGGCGACTTGGAAAGAATCTTACCCGAATGAGCACAACAAATCCTTCCAAGGCGAATGGACGCGCTTACCACCCGCAGCCTTCCAGCCTAGACGGCGAAGGTTCGCCGCCTGCCGTGGTGGAAGATGATTTCCCGCAGCCCGCTAAGGAGGCCGCGTTTTACGGTGTGGCGGGCGAGGTCGTCCGCGCGCTCGAACCGGAGACCGAGGCGGACCCGCACGCTTTGCTCATCCATTTCTTGACCGAGGTAGGCAACATGGTCGGACGCAAGGTTTATTCGACGGCGGGCGGCGAGCGCCATCATTGCAACCTCTTCTCCACCCTTGTAGGCAATACCGCCAAGGGTCGTAAAGGCACGGCTGCGGCGGCGGCGCGCTACGTCACGCATCAGCTCGACCAAGACTGGCGCGAGAATCGCGTCCTGCCCGGTTTATCCTCGGGCGAAGGACTCAAATGGGCGGTGCGTGACGCCATCTTCAAAGACGAACCCGTCAAGGAAAAGGGCAAGAAGACGGGTGAGGTCGAAAGCATCCGTGTTGATCCAGGTGTCGAGGATAAGCGGCTGCTGGCCATTGAGAGCGAGTTCGCCAGCGTCCTTCAAATCATGTCCCGCGAGAAGAACACGCTCTCCGCCACGTTGCGCCAAGCGTGGGACGGGCACCGCCTTTGCGCCCTGACCAAAAATGATCCTGTCACCGCGACCGACCCCCACATTTCTGTCATCGGTCATATCACCCGTGAGGAACTGCGCCAGTTGTTGACCGCCACTGACTCCACCAACGGCTTCGGCAATCGTTTCCTCTGGATTGCGGTGCGGCGCTCTAAGTTCCTACCAGAAGGCGGAAACCTGCAATCGGTTGATCTGCGACGACAAATCGCTTGGCTCGGCAAAGTCAAGCTTGAGGCTCACTCTTTGGGGGAGTTGAAGCGCAACGATGAAGCTAGAGAAGTGTGGGCTGAGCGTTATCCTACTCTGAGTGAAGCCAAGCCTGGGTTACTTGGCAGCGTCACGAGCCGGGCGGAGGCGCAGGTGCTCCGGCTGTCGGTGATGTATGCCCTTCTTGACGGCGCAAAACAAGTCGAAGTCGACCATCTCGAAGCCGCGTTTGCCCTGTGGGATTATTGCGAGAGGTCTGCCCGCTGGATTTTCGGCATGGCAACCGGCAACCGAGACGCGGATGAGATTTACTCCGCTCTCCGAGTTAAGGCGACAGCGGGGATGAGCGGGACGGAAATCAGCGTTGAAGTTTTCAATCGCCATCGCACCAGCGACCAGATTGCCGCCGCCCTCAAAGTTCTTTCAGAAGCAAGGATGATCATATGCCAAGAGAATCGCAAAACTGGGGGTGCTCCTTCCCAGCGTTGGTTCGCCACTGATTATGCGCCCCCGGGGGACGCACCTAGTCCGGTGGCGAAATAAGCGAATTAACGTTTTGTCTCATGGCCTCCGCTCTCGATAACAGCAAAGAACTCGGTACGATGCCCGCGCTCAAAATGCTGGGCAAGCTCTCTGACCTGCGGCCCGTGATCGCGGTCGATAGCCGGGAACAAGAGCCGCTGGTTTTCACCCGGCTGGAGTCCGTCGTGGCCACGTTGCAAAGCGCCGACTACAGCTTTCTTGGGGCGGAAGAACACTTCGCGGTCAGCCGCAAATCCCTGCCTGACCTTGTGTCCAGTTGCATCGGCGAAAACCGCGCCCGGACAGAGCGCCACCTCCACCGCCTGCGCGGCTACCACTTCGCTCGGTTCGTCGTCATCGGCAACCGCTGGGAGATCGAGGCGCACCGCTACCGCAGCTCTATCAAACCCTCGGTGATTCTGCACAGCCTCGCCAGTTGGGAGGTGCGCTACCGCGTGCCGATCATCTGAGTATATTGTCCCTAGCAGTCTGCGGCACTCGTGGAGTCCTGGTCGTGGTGCTACGTGCTCTAGTTGGTCGAGGACGTCAACACGCTGCTGCGCGGCACGCAGTCGGCAGAAGTCG
>CAXTBX010000019.1:0-52423 GCA_964242205.1 uncultured Chthoniobacterales bacterium | reverse complement strand
GAAGGCAGAAGGCAGAAGGCAGAAGGCAGAAGGCAGAAGGCAGAAGGCAGAAGGCGGAAAGGCGTGTGCGGGCGATGGGTGCGCTGCCTCTACGGTCGCTTGCAAAATGACTGACGCAAAAGGCGGGCGCCATGATTTCCGAGGTGGATGGTGACCTCCGGGCGCCATGGGTTCCATTGCGGCGTAGCCGCCTGACTTTTTCAGCGCTCAACCATTTTGAAACCGCTGTAGAGGCAGCGCACCCATCTCCCGGCACACACCCTTCTGCCTTCTGCCCTCCGCCTTCCGCTCACACCAGCACCTGCGGATTATCCAGCAACCGGTCCAGATTGTACGCCGCGCTGATCAACCCCAGGTGCGTGAACGCCTGCGGAAAATTCCCCAGGTGCTCGCCGCTCGGTCCCAATTCCTCCGCGTACAGCCCGAGGTGGTTCGCATACCCCAGCATCTTCTCGAACACGTACCGCGCCTGGTCTAGGTCGCCGCTGCGCGCCAGACACTCCGCGTACCAGAACGAGCACATGCAAAACGTGCCCTCGCCGCCTGACAGCCCGTCGTCGTTGCGGTACCGGTACACCAGCGAATCCTCTACCAGTTCCTTCTCGATGGCCCGCAGCGTGGACATCCACCGCCGGTCCGTCGGGCTGAGGAAACGCACCATCGGCATCATCAGCGACGAGGCATCGAGATCCTTGCGCCCGATGGCCTGGATGAACACCTCCCGCTCGGGGTCCCAGAAATCGGTGTAGATCTGCCGGTAAATCTCATCGCGCGTCTGGAACCAACGGTCCGGCGGGGTGGGGAAACTCCGCTTCTGCGAGAGCCGGATGCCCCGGTCCACCGCCACCCAGCACATCAGGCGAGAATACAGGAACTCCTGCGCCCCGCCGCGCACCTCCCAGATGCCTTCGTCCTTCTGGCGGTAGTTTTTGCAGACCCAGTCCACCAGCTTGGAGACATCCTGCCAGCCGTCGTAGTCGATGGGCCGTCCGTACTTGTTGAACAGGTAGGCGCAGTCCATCAGTTCGCCGTAGATGTCGAGCTGGAGCTGGTTGTACGCCCCGTTGCCGATGCGCACCGGGCGGCTGCCCCGGTAGCCCTCGAAGTGGTTCAGCGTCTCCTCGCTCAGGTCGTGGCGGCCGTCGATGCCGTACATGATCTGGAGCTTGCCGCCCTTGTCCTCGGCCTCGCGCACGCGGTCGGCCATCCACTTCATGAACGCGGCGGCCTCGTCGTTGTAGCCGAGGCGGTTCAGCCCGTAGAGCGTGAACGAGGCGTCCCGGATCCAGGTGTAGCGGTAGTCCCAGTTGCGGCTGCCGCCGACGCTCTCGGGCAGACCGAAGGTCGGCGCGGCGACGATGGAGCCGTAACGCTGGCTGGTGAGCAGCTTGAGCACCAGCGCGGAGCGGTTGACGGTCTCGCGCCAGCGGCCCTTGTAGGTGGAACGGCCCATCCAGGTGCGCCAGAAGTTCATCGTCTCCTTGAAGGAGCGGGCCTCGAAATTGTCGGCCTCGCAGGGGGAGGGTTCGCGGTCGCGGACCTCTTCGAGCATGAAGGCGGCGTGCTGGTCGGCGCGCAGGGTGAACTCGGCCACGGCGTCGCCGTTTTCGATCCGCATAGGCACATCCTTGGAGCGCAGGCGCATGACCGTACCGGCGCCGCCCTGGGCGGCGAAAACGATCTCGTGGTCGGAGATTTGTTCGGCGCGGTGGGTGGTGCGCGCGTAGTTAAAGCGCGGCGCGCAGACCATCCGGTAGCGCACCTCGCCACGCACGGTCTTGGCGCGGCGCACGAGCTGGGTAGGGGTGTCGAGGCCGGTCCGGTCGGCGGTTTCGAGCGACACGGGCATGAAGTCGCTGATCTCCGCGACCCCCTCGGGCGAGAGGAAGCGCGAGAGCAGGATGTTGGTATCGACCAGATAGAACTGCTTCTGGCGCGCGCCGTCGATGAGTGGGTGAAGCTGGAAGTGGCCGCCTTTTTTCTCGTCCAAAAGCGCCGCGAAAACCGTCGGGGAGTCGAAGTACGGAAAGGAGAGGAAATCGATGGAGCCGTTCATGCCGACCAGGGCGACGGTCTGGAGGTTGCCGACGACGCCGTAGTTTTCGATGGGCTGATAGGGCATGAAGGCAGGATGAAGGCGGAAGTGGGTGGTGGGAAGGCGGAAGTGGGTGGTACCGCGACGCGTCAGGTCAATTTTTCGGCGCTGAGATCATAGCTCTCGAACCAGTGACCTAGCAGGAACAGGCCGCCGACGGCCTCCGCCGCACAGACAACCGCTGCGGCCACGGACGCCACCGGCAGCGCCCACGGATGACCCAAAACAGGCTCGGTCAGGAGGATGTACGTCAGGAACAACGTAAGTGCCACCGGCAGCGCCGCTAAAAATAGCGCGAAGAACTGTCCGATGATGAAAATGAACCGTTGGCCGATCACCTCGATGCCGCGGGAAGCGCCCGGGGTGGTGGGCGTTGCGAACCACGCCGGGAACAACAGCGCGGCGGCGTTCGGCACGACCAGGGACACGAAGTTCAGCGGCAGGACCAGGATCGCCGCCGAGGCCGCCCAGGCGCCGTGCGTCCCCCAGGCGGAAGGGTCGTCCTCGGCCACCCGCTTGTCCCAGAGCGTGCAGGCCAACAGGATGAACACCCACTGGATCAGCGTCAGGATCACGGCGGGCGTCAGCAGTTCGCCCAGCGCCACCTGCCAGCCGCGCAGCGGATAAACCTTGATCAGATCGGCCACCGCGAGGTCCTGCCGGAAGTCCTGGCGCATCACCTGTGGTCCGAGCAGGATCGACCAGATCGCCAGGATAAATGCCATGTAGGCGATCACCTGCGAGAGGACGTGTTGGCCGCCCGCGCTCCGGCCCAAGGTGAAACCGACGAAGCCCGACCAGCACAGCAAAACCAGGGCGAACCGGGCGCTGAAAACCTGCCCAGCCGAGAGTAAGTTTTTCCACAGCAGGGCGATGGATGGCGGGCCGGTCGGCGCGAGGCGGAAGGGCGCGCGGCGGCGTTTGTGAGGTCGGGCGGCGAGGCCGCGTCCCTCGCGCACGGCGGTGGCGCGGACGATGTGACGGCGCGAGGCTTCCAGGCTGGCCTCCTCGAAAGCCACGTCCGCACGCACCACCCAGAGGTAGTGCAACGCCAGCATCGCCACCGCCGGGCCGAGCGCGGCCAGGAAGGTGTGGACGTTGTCCGAGGCGAGGAAGGGGCGGACGATCCAGCGGAACGGGGCCAGCAGGTAGACGGCGGGGCCGGTTTGCGCGAGGTCTTGGACGTAGGCTGTGTAACCGCCGAACGTCTGGAAGTTGTATTCGGAGGCGGGTGGCATCTGGGCGCGAATCCAGACCGCCGCCCCGGCCACCAGCACGCCCACCAGCGCCAGGACGATGGTCCTGCGCTGCCAGACCGTGACGCCACGCTCTAGGAGCATGGTGCGCGCGAAGGAGCTGCCGAGCAGGTGCAGGTTGGTCGTCGAGAGCAGCAGCCACCAGCCCGCCGCCCGCAGCAGTGCCCCGCCCAGGCCGCCCGACCAACGCGAGAGCAGCGTCAGGAAGAACACCGTGAACAACACGGCCACCTGCGAGCGCACGAGCTTGTAATGGATTAGGGTGCGCCGCCGGACCGGCGCGGGGAAGAGAAACGCGATTTCGGCCTCGCTGAACACCAACGCGGCGCGCGCGTGGGGGATCAGCCACGCCAGCAACAGGAGAACGAAAAGTGCCAACGAGGCAACGAATTCCAGTGTGCCGGGCGGCAGCGTCGGCAGGACGCCGGGGCGGCTCAGGGTGCCGCCCGTCCGGTAGAGCGAGCGTCCGAACACCAGGACGAAGTAGGCCAAACCGATGAGCGCGCCGAACAAGTAGCGCGGGTTGCGCAACCGCCGGACCCGTTGCCAGAGCCGGTTTTTGAAAGATTGGAACTGAAGGTAACAGAGGGCAGCGAACATGCGGAAGTCGGAAGTGGGAGGGCGGAACGGGAGAGGCAGTTACCTCTGGCTCTCGCCTGTGGCGCGAAAGAAGATTTCCTCCAGGTCAGGTGGCACCTCGCTGCCCTCGCCCGAGAAGTGGCGGACCACCTCTTCCAACATGCCGTTTGCCAGGACCTTGCCGCCGCCCAGGATCAGGACGTGCGAGCAAATCTCCTCCAACAACGGCAACAGGTGGCTGCTGATGATGATCGCCGCGCCCTCCTGCGCGCGGCGCAGGATGCTCGCCTTCATGCGGCGGATGCCGATGGGGTCCAGCCCCGTCAGCGGCTCGTCAAAAAGGATAACGCGCGGGGCATGGATCAGGCCGCAGGCGATGGCCAGTTTTTGCTTCATGCCGCGTGAAAGTTCGCCCGGGAGTTGGTTGACCTTGTCGGCGATTTCCAGTTCTTCCAGCAGCGGTTTCATGCGGTCGCGGTAGTCGGCGACCTGATAGATGCGCGCCACGAAGGCGAGGTGTTGCTCGACCGTCAGATAATCGAACAACCGGGGCTCGTCGGAGAAAAAGGCGAGTTCGCGCTTGGCGGCGATGGGATCGGTGGCGAGGTCGTGGCCGCAAAGGCGCACGCTGCCGCTCGTCGGCGGGATGATGCCCGCCAGGCAACGCAGGGTCGTGGTCTTGCCCGCGCCGTTGCAGCCGACTAGGCCCAGGACTTCGCCGGGCCGCACGGTGAGCGAGAGGCCGTCCACGGCGGTGAACTTGTCGTAGAGCTTGGTGACGGCTTGGGCTTCGATCATGATGCTGGGCGCGGCGGCACAATCTTCCCGGTTGGCGCGGGCTGCAAGCGCGTTGCGGGCACCAGAGACGGTTGTGCCGTTTTCAGAATGGACTTCCGGCCAAAGTCGGTGTGACAGCAGAAAGTTATCGGGCGAGCAGCCCGCTTGCCGTGGATGTACGAGACGGCCACGGGGCCCGTCGCCCTACCACTCGCACTTTTGTCAGTCACCTCACCCGCGCCCCTACGCCAGGATCTCCTCGATCTTCCCCATCACCTCCGGCGTGAGCTTCGGCAACACCTCCAGCGCGCCCAGATTATTTTCCAACTGCTCGACCTTCGACGCGCCGAGGATCGCCGTGCTGACGTGCGGATTCCGCACGCACCACGCGATCCCCAAGCGCGGCAGGTTCGTGCCCAGCTCCCCTGCCAATTTGCCCAGCCGCCGGACCTTGGCAATTTTCTGCGCCGCCTCGTCGCCCTCGTAACGCGGTTTGAGCCACTCGTAATTTTCCAGCGAGATCCGGGTGTCCGGCGGCGTGCCCTCGTTGTATTTGCCGGTCAGCAAACCGCCCGCGAGCGGCGACCAGATCGTCATGCCCAACCCGAGGTCGCCGTAGAGGGGCGCAAACTCCCGTTCTACCTTCTCGCGCGCGAACATGTTGTACTGCGGCTGCTCCATGGTCGGCGGCACGAGGTAGCCGCCACCGCTTTGCGCGATTTCCGCCGCCTCGGTGATCTGCGCGGCGCTCCACTGCGAGGTGCCCCAATAAAGTATCTTTCCCTGGTGCACGAGGTCGCTCATGGCGCGGACAGTTTCCTCTAGAGGCGTGTTCGGGTCGGGCCGGTGGCAGAAATACAGGTCAAGATATTCCACCTGCAAACGCCGCAGCGACGCGTGGCAAGCTTCAAAAACGTGCTTGCGGCTGAGGCCCGTCTGGTTGGGCTTCTCGCCGTTCGCGCCGAAGAATACCTTGCTCGAAACGGTCCATTCGTCGCGCGGCCAGCCGCGTTCGCGTAGGATCTCGCCCATCACGATTTCCGCTTGGCCGTCGGCGTAAGTTTCGGCGTTGTCGAAAAAATTGACCCCGGCGTCGAACGCGGTGGTCATTAACTGTGTGGCGGTCTCGCGGGTGATCTGCTGGGCGAAGGTGACCCATGCCCCGAACGAGAGCGCGCTGACCTGGAGACCGGATTTGCCGAGGCGTCGATATTCCATAACGGCTCATTCATACTTCACCGGGAAGCGTTTGCCAACGGCGCCGGGCTGGGTTATGATGAAGCGCGGGAAATCTCTGACAAAAAGATCAGGCATTTCCCCGGCATCTTGCAGGGCATCCAGTTACGTATTGGGAAGTGGCATTCGGAAAACCAGTAGAATACGCGGATGGAATCGTTCCTGAACGACACGGGGACGGAGATGGGCGGAAATAACGGGTAGACGAAGCGAGGCCGGCCCGGCATGATGCCGCGCGAATAAAAACGACACAGTCAACGTCCACGAGGGAACTATGAATTTAACGAAACCGCCGACCGCCTACCCCATCATCGTCCATTCGCACTTGGGTTGGGACTGGGTTTGGCAGCGGCCCCAGCAGTTTCTCTCGCGCTTTTCGCAGCGGCACCAGATCTTGTTTGTCGAAGGACCGGTGCCCTCGGAGGACGTGAGCGTGCCGACCTCGGAACTGCGCGAGGTCAGCGAATTTCCCAACATCACGATCATGCGCTCGAAGATGCCTGCCGCGCGCTGGTTCGACGGCGCGTGGGTGGACAAAGAGCGGCGGCACCTCGTGCAGGAACTCCTCGCCGGGCCGCTCGGGCTGCGCTTCCGCGACCCGGTGCAGTGGTTCTACGATCCGATGGCGGTGACGGCGTTTGCCGGGCATATGGACGAGCAGGCCATCGTGTTCGATTGCATGGACCAGCTCAGCCAGTTCAAGGGCGCGCCGAAGGAACTCATCCGCCGCGAGCGCGAATTGCTGGCCATCGCGGACGTGGTCTTCGCGGGCGGCCCGAAGATCGGGCGCGACAAGATCAAATACAACGCCAACACGCATTCCTACGGCTGCGGCGTGGACGTGAAGCATTTCGGCAAGGCGCGCTCTAAGGCCACGAAGGTGCCCGACGACGTGGCGGACCTGCCCGGCCCGGTGTTCGGGTTCTTCGGGGTGGTGGACGAGCGCATGGACTATGAACTCGTCGCCGCGCTGGCGGACGCGCACCCCGAGGGGAGCGTCGTCATCATCGGGCCGATGACGAAGGTCGATCCCGCGATGATTCCGCAACGTGCGAACCTGCACTGGCTGGGCGGGCGGGACTACCAGCAGTTGCCAAATTACGTGAAGAAATTCGACGTGTGCCTGATGCCCTTCGCGCTCAATGAAGCGACGGAGTACATTAACCCAACGAAAGCGTTGGAATACATGGCGACCGAGCGGCCGATTGTCAGCACGCCGGTCGAGGATGTGGTGTTGCAATTCAGCGATGTGGTGAAAATTTCCAAGGACAGCGCGGACTTTGTCCGGCTGTGCGGAGAGGTGGCAAAGTCGCCCGATATGTCCGCCGTCAAGCGTGGCAAAACGTTGTCGGAGAGCAACTCGTGGGAATCCATCGTGGAAGCGATGGAAGGACACATCGCCGACGCGCTGGCGAGCAAGATGCCACAGGCCGACGCGGTGGTGGCGTGAGAAAAAAGACAGAATGACGAATGACAAAGGCAGAGAGCGGCGGTAGCCCGTCCGCATCTGCCCCGTTTTCTACGTTCGTCATTCGTCATTCGTCATTCTGATTACATGTCTTTTGATTATCTCATCGTCGGCGCGGGCTTCGCGGGCAGCGTGCTGGCCGAACGGCTCGCGCGTGTCTCGAACAAAAAAGTTCTCGTCGTGGATCGGCGCAACCACATCGCCGGCAACGCCTACGATCACTACAACGAGGCGGGCATCCTCGTGCACAAGTACGGGCCGCACATCTTCCACACCAACTCGCGTGACATCTTCGATTACCTGTCGCAGTTCACACCCTGGCGCGGGTACGAGCACCGCGTCCTGGCCAGCGTGGACGGCCAGTTGGTGCCCATGCCCATCAACCTCGACACGATCAACCAGCTCTACGGTCTGAGCCTGACCTCGTTTCAGGTCGAGGAGTTTTTCGCCTCCGTGGCGGAGAAGCGCGACGTGATCAAGACCAGCGAGGACGTGGTCGTCAGCAAAGTGGGCCGTGAACTCTACGAAAAATTTTTCCGCGGCTACACGCGCAAGCAGTGGGCGCTTGACCCGAGCGAACTCGACGCGCAGGTGACCGCCCGCGTGCCCACGCGCACCAACCGCGACAACCGCTATTTCACGGACAGCTACCAATCCATGCCCGCGCATGGGTTCACCCGGATGTTCGAGAACATGCTCGATCACCCGAACATCAAGCTCATGCTCAACACGGACTACCGCGATGTGCGGGACTTCATTCCGTTCAACGAGATGGTCTACACCGGGCCGATTGACGAGTATTTCGATTTCCGCTTCGGCAAGCTGCCGTACCGTTGTCTGGAGTTCAAACACGAGACGCACGACAAACCGCTTTTCCAACCGGCAGCGGTGGTGAACTATCCGAACGACTACGCCTACACGCGGATCACGGAGTTCAAGTACCTGACGGGTCAGGAGCACCACAAGACGAGCGTGGTGTACGAGTTTCCGCAGGCCGAGGGCGATCCCTACTACCCGATCCCGCGCGCGGAGAACAGCGTGCTTTACAAACGTTATCAGGAACTCGCGGAAACGACGCCCGGCGTGCATTTCGTGGGCCGCCTCGCCTCCTACCGCTATTACAACATGGATCAGGTCGTCGGCGCGGCGCTGACGCTGTTCAAAAAGATCAACGGCAGCGAGCGCAACGGGGCGGACAGAGTACGCAACGGAAGTGGTTTGCATACACCGGAAGCGGTGCGGGCATAAAACGCGCTGCTCAAAAGCGCTGTCATCCTGAGCGGAATGAGGAACGAACGGAGCCGAAGGACCTTCCGCCGCCGGAGGCAAACGCGGGATTGCGAGGTTGAGTCGAATTTGCCAGCGGCGTTTTGCTGCCGCGAGCAGATGGGTTTGGCTTCGCCTGTCTCGCGGATTATATCCTGCGGATCTCCTGTAAATTTGACACCGCGCGCCAGCGGCATTACCGGGTCCGGGTGCCGTTTACGCCGCGCCGAGGGTCCGCAGGAGATGCCGTGAAGTTGATCGAACCAACATCCGCTGCTGCCCCCGTTCCCTTGGCGGTCCGCGTCGTTGGACCGCATCCGCGCGCGCTATCCGAACGGGCCGTGGCCGTGCTCGCCTCGCTCCTGTTCGCCTCGGTTGTCTGCTTGGCGATGGTGCTCGCGCGGGCGCATTATGTGGGCCGCCTGACGCACACCTTTATCGTGTGGAACCTGCTGCTGGCGTGGATTCCGTCGATCTTCGCGTTCGCCACGTACCGTTTTCACCTGTACCGGACGCGACGCTACGTGCTGTTCGCGTTCTGTGCGCTGACGTGGTTTTTCTTCTTTCCAAACGCGCCGTACATCATCACCGATTTCGTGCACCTCGACCTCGACCGTCCGGCGGTGGTGATGTGGATCGACCTGTTCACCATCGCGGCGTTCGCGTGGACGGGATTGTGTCTGGGTTACGTTTCGCTGTGCCTGATGCAGGAAATCGTCCGGGCGCGGGCGGGGCGCGTGGTGGGCTGGTTGTTTGTGGTCACGATGCTGGCGCTGAGCAGCCTCGGTATGTACATGGGGCGATGCCTGCGCTGGAACAGTTGGGACGTGCTGCGGCACCCGGTTGACCTGCTGCTGCTGCGCCGGGGTTTCGCGCTCGACCGGGCGTTCGTGCAGCCCGAGATGAAAGTGTTTCTGGTGATGACGTTCCTGTTCCTGCTGCTCTCATACGGGACGTTGCATGCGCTCGCGCATCTGCACGGGAAGAGGGCGGAGTAATCAGAATCCAGGGCTCAAGGCGACAGCCGGGCCAGCGTGGCTTCGACGTGGCGCTCCATCGCGGCGGCGGGGTGTTTCCAACGCTGCTTGGCCATGGCGCGGCGGCCTGATTGGATCGTCTTTTGATCCGGTTCGCCCAGCGCGCGGCGGCAACCGGCGATGAACTCGGCGGGCGACGCGGCCACCGTAAGATAATCACCGAGGCTCTCGCGTGCCGCAGGCAAATCGGTGCACACGACCGGGCGGCCGCTCATCACGTACTCGCGCAGCTTGATTGGCGAATGCCGCCGCGTCGCCGCGTTGACCGCGAACGGCGCGATGCACACGTTGAAACCGAACGCGTAATCGGGCATCTCGCCGTAGGGCCGCCAGCCGATCCAGAAAATATTGGCGCGCCGGGGCAGGCTCTCGGGGCTGACGCCCACCACCCGGCCCACCATGACGATGCTCCAGTCCGGGTCCGCCTCGGCCAGCGCCGTGATCAGCCCGTAGTCCAGCCGCTCGTCGATGCCGCCGAAATATCCCAACACCGGACGCGGCACGAAATTGATGTCGTTGGGCACGGCGACGCGCTTGCCGCCCGCCCGCGCGAAATGGCGCACCTCCACCCCGTCCGGCACGAGGAGGCTGTCGGGACGCTGTGCCACGGCGAGCGCCTGCGTCCCCACGGTGGCCGTGAAGACGGCGTCCGCCGACGCCAGCAGCCCGGCGTCGAGCGGCTGGTCCACGGCCTCGTACACCACGGCGCGGGCCGGGAACAGCCCGGCGTAAACCGGCGCAGCCCCGGCGTCGCAGAACCATTGCACCGGTTCGCGGAATTGCTCGTCGCGCGGCGTCTGGGCGAGCAACTCGGCCAGTAGACGGCGGCACTCGCGCGCGGTTGCCGTCGGGTCCTGCGCCAAGGGAGCGGGCAGGTGGATGCTCACCGTGCAAACGTTGGGAAACAGCGGGTGAAAACTGGTCCCGGCGCGGGCGTATTCCTCGGCCTCGCTGAAGCGAGGCGGATCGACGTACAGAATGCGGTGCCGCCGGGATAGCTCGCCGAAAAGGTGCTGCGGACGCGCCCACAGGTCGTCCCAACACCGCTGGCCGTGGACGACCACCGGCCAGCCCAGCCGGACGGGGCCGCCCACGGTCCGGGCGGCGGCGCGGCGTTCGCGGAACTCGCGCTGGGCGGCGGTTTCGACCAGCGGCCCGGCGGCCTCGTTGCCGCTCTGGATCAGCGTGCGGTAGGCGTCGCGCAAGCCGGTGGGCAGGCGTTCCAGGGTGCCATTGGGACGCCGCTCCAAGCGGTAGATGCCGACGGGGTGGATGTGGCCGGTCTGGTGGAGCATCGCACCGTCCCAATCCAGGTGGTCGATGGCGGGCCACCAGGTGTAGCCGATGATGGGATAACCCTCCGCGCGCAGCCGCCGCACGTCGCCGACGCTCTTTTCCAGCCAGGCGACCTTGTCGCCGTCGTGGCCGCCCGCACTGGTCTCCGTGACCATCAGCGGGATGTGGTACTTGTCCCAATAACCCTTGGCCGCCTCGTACAGGCCCAGCGGCGGCTTGAGGCTGCGCTGCCGGTAGTAGCCCTCGGGGGTCGTGTAAAGTTCGACCTCGGTGTGCTCGTAGTAGTCCAGGCCGATGAGGTCGATGGCCTGGGCGTTGCGCTGGAACCAGTGGAGGTCGAAGTCTGAAAAACCGTGCCGTTGCAGCCAGCCGAGCAGCGGGTGGCGGCTGTCCACGCGGCCCAGGACGAGGTCCGTGACGATGTGGCGGCGGTGCATCCGGCGTT
The DNA here is from genome assembly GCA_964242205.1 of uncultured Chthoniobacterales bacterium. GTDB lineage: Bacteria > Verrucomicrobiota > Verrucomicrobiia > Chthoniobacterales > SZAS-18 > CAHJWO01. Next base: position 40,968 of record CAXTBX010000019.1, on the reverse strand, counting down.
CCACGTCCTTGCGCAGGGATTCGCGCAGGAAGGGGCTGGTCGTCTCGTCGGAATCCTCGTAGGTGACGGCGACCTCCAGCGAGTCGCACACGAGGATCTCCACGCCAGGCATCCGCTCGCGCAGGGCACGCGTGGCGCGGCAGTAGCCTTGGGCGACGCGGTTGAGGACCGTCATGTAGTTGTTCAGGCCGTGTCCGTACGGCGGCCAGAGGCCCACGTCGCCGCAGAACAGGGCGGTGATGAGCGGCTCGTTAATCGGGCAGACGCAGCGGACGCGGCCTGCGTAACGGTCGCCGAAGGCGCGGGCGAAACGCTCCAGGGCGAAGGGGAAATCGGCGTCTGCAAAGGCGTCGGGCAGCCAGGTAGGCGTGCCAAAGTGGGCGAGGTCGAGCTGGAGATTGACGCCTAGGCGCTCGAACTCCGCCAGTCGTACGTCGAACCAATGCCAGTCGAACACGCCGGGGGTCCGCTCGATCTCATGCCAGGGCAGGGCGTAGCGCAACCAGCGGCAGCCGAGGTCGTTGGCTAAAAGGTCGAAGTCCGCGCGCCAGAAGCGGTCGTGCTGGGTCCAGCGGTACTGGTCGATGCTCAGGTGCGGGATGAAGGAGCATTCGATGCCGGTGGCCCAGCGGAAGTCGGAGTCAATCATGAAGGCGGAACGCGGAAATGGGGAGAGATGCGGGTGGCGAGTTGTGAGTTGTGGGCTACGGGGTGCGGAAATTCAGGTTGCAGCATCCATCGCACGGTTTTGGGAACGCGCACACGTGTTCCAAGCGTCCTGCGTCATCTGCTTTGTCCTGCAGCATCTTTTTCGGCGTTTTCCGAGGTAAAATATTTTTAACCGTCCGGCGGGCGGTTCCTGGTTGCGGCAACCGTGCGGCGGGCGCATGAAAGGCTGCCCGTCCAAGTTCACCCGACGAAAACTGACATGAAAATGTACGTTGACTCTGACATTTGGACGCCCGACCAGCCCATTTTCCACGATGAGAAAGCGGCGCGCGGCCACTTCTGCCGGGACAGAGGGCAAATCTGGAACGCAATTTCCCAAACAATCCCGCGAATTTCGCAGAGATTTTGAATGGGGAAAAGGGTCGCCGCGTCTGCCTTTTTGACACCGCCACGCCATGCCTGCCTCCGCTATCCAGTCCGCCAACCAGATTCCTGCCGCCCGCTCGGGCGTCGTGCTGGCCCCGCCCGCCGTCGTCGTCGCGCAACCGGGGGTGCAACCCAAGCCCGCCGCCAAGCCCCAGGCGAGCCTCTGGGGCATGGTCGCTCCCTACGTCTGGGAACAACGCTGGGCGCTGCTGCTCTGCATCGGCCTGAACGCCCTGCCGGGCTTCGCCATCGCGTTCCAGACGATGGCCCCGCAGTACCTGATGGACCACATCCTGACGGCCAAGGACCTGAGCCGCGCGCAGCAGTTCGAGCGCATGGGCGGCCTGCTGGCGGTGTACCTGTTTCTGGCCGTCGTGATGCGCATGTGGGCCTGGTACGGCTCGTACAAGATTTTCACGCGGGTGCGGGAGAACATCGTGCTCGAACTGCGCTCCAAGTTCTTCCGGCACATCAACAGCCTGTGCCTGCGCTTCCACGGCAGGCACTCCAGCGGCGAGTTGTTCACTTACGTCATGGGTTCGCCGTTGGGGGAAATTAGCGGTTTTTATCACAACCTGATGATGAACGTGCCCAATTCGGCGTGCATGTTCGTCGTCTCGTTGATCTTCCTGGGAGCGTGGGACCCGGGCATGACGTTGATCCTGCTCGTTTCCGTCGTGCTGACGGTGCTCAGCACCAAGAGCGGTCACAGCAAGTTGCGGGAGTTGATGGAGGATTTCCAGGACACGGAGAGCAAGGTGATCGGGCGCGTAGCCGACATCTTCCGCGGCAACCGGGACGTGAAGATGTACGCCATCGAGGAAAAGATGGGCGACACCTTCTACCAGACGGCCAAGGTGTTGCGCGAGAAGGTGTACGACCGCGACCTCAAGACCCACCACGTCAACATGCGCCAGGAGGCAGTGGGGGTGGCGTGCTTCGTCCTGGTGTGCGTGGTGGCGTCGGGCCGGTTCATGAACGGGCACATCTCCATCGGCCAGTTCTTCACGTTCCTGGGGGCGTTCGGCGCACTCCAGGGGCCGGTGCAGCTCATGTTCCAGCTCGGCATCGCCAAGGGGCGCGCGCAGGCCAGCGCCAACCGGCTCAACGACATGCTGACCGCCGACAGCACGACGCCCGAGCCGCGCCGCCCGGCGGTGTTGCCCAAGCAGGCTGACCTAGAGGTTAAGGACATGACCTTCGGCTACACGCCGGAGGAACCCGTGCTGCGGGACATCAACCTGACGATCCCTTACGGGCAGAGCGTGGCGCTGGTCGGCCCGAGCGGGTCGGGCAAGAGCACGCTGGCCAAGATGTTGCTGCGGTTGTACGACCCGGACGAGGGGAGCATCTCCATCGGCGGCAACGACATGCGCGAATGCCGGACGACCGACGTGCGCCAGCGGTACGGCGTGGTGCCGCAGGACCCGTACTTTTTCTCGACTTCCATCCGCGAGAATTTGCTGGTGGTGAAGCCGAACGCCACCGAGGCGCAGATGCGCGAGGCGTGCGAGACGGCGAACATCTGGGGGTTCATCGAACAGCTTTCCAAGGGACTGGACACGCCCATCGGCGAGGGCGGGGCGCGCCTGAGCGGCGGGCAGCGGCAGCGGCTGGCGATTGCGCGGTCGCTGTTGCACGAGCCGGGGTACTTCGTGTTTGACGAGGCGACGAGCGCGCTGGACACGGTCAGCGAGCGGATGGTGCAGGAGGCGTTTTCGCGGATTTTGCCGGGCAAGACGGCGGTGTTCATCGCGCACCGGCTGTCCACGGTGAAGGACTGCGACCGGATCATCGTGCTCGACGGCGGGCGGGTGGTGCAGGATGGCACGTTCGAGCAATTGCGCCACGAGCCAGGGCTGTTTCAGAAGATGGTCGAGAGCGACGATTTTTGAAGGCGGAAGTGCGAAGTGGGAACGCGGAAGCGGGCTGGATGATGGAGTGAGACGCTTTGTGCTTGTTAGCGGATACCGGTCTCCGTCACGTTGTCCCGATGGAGACACCGCCCGGACTTTATGAGGTCATCATCGTGGGCGGCGGACCGTCGGGATTAAGCGCCGCGCTGGTGTTGGCGCGGTGCTGCCGGAAGGTGCTCGTCATCGACGCCGGACGACCCCGGAACTGGGCATCGCACAGCGTCGGCGGGTTTCTCTCGCGGGACCGGATTCATCCGAAGGAGTTGCTGCGGCTCGGGCGTGAGGAGTTGAAAGCATATCCGTGCGTGGAGGTGCGCGACGGGGAGGTCTTGCAGGTGGCGAAGCTCGGGGAGCGGTTTCACGTCACCGTTGCGGGCCAGGCGCAGCCTCTGGAAGCGCGCCGGTTGCTGCTGGCGACCGGGTTGGTGGACGAATTGCCGCCCATCCCGGGGATCGAGGCATTCTACGGCAACAGCGTTTTTCATTGTCCCATCTGCAACGGCTGGGACGTGCGCGACCAGCCGCTCGCCGTGTACGGCACCGACCTAGACGGCGCGGAACTGGCCAGCGAAATGTTGGCGTGGAGCGACGACGTGGTGCTCTGTACGCAGGGGTCGCCAGACGTGCCGGAGGAATGGCGAGCGCGGCTACGCGAGCGCGGGGTTCGGGTGATCGACCGGAAGATCACGCGACTGCTGGGCGACGGCGGGCAGTTGGAGTGCATTTATTTCGAAACCGGCGAGCCACTGGCGCGGCGGGCGCTGTTTTTCTCATCGCCGCAGCACCAGCAGTCCGGGCTGCCCGCTTCGCTGGGATGCAAGTTCGCGGAAGACGGGACGGTGCAAAAAGCCGGGGTGTGCGAAGCGACGAACATCCCCGGGCTGTACGTCGCGGGAAACGCGTCCGCGTGCGGGGGGACTCAGCTAGCCATCGTCGCCGCGGCACAGGGAGCCGACGCCGCGCATTTCATCCATTGCAGCCTCGCGGCGGAGGATTTCCGGCGGGGGCGCGCCGGAAAGTCGAGCACGGTTATCTCGTAAAAGGGCAGGCGTCGTATTGTCGGAGGAGGTCTGCTGGGTCCTGATACAGGTCGATGATGCCAGCCTTGCGCAGGTCGGCTTCCGCGAAGCCGCCGCAGAGCATCCCAATCGTTTTGATGCCGATCTTGCCCGCCGCCTCGGCGTCGTAGGGCGTGTCGCCGACGGCCAGCGTGGCTTCGGGCGAGAGGTGGCCCAACTTTTTGAGCGCCGCCTGGAAAATGTCCGGGTGCGGCTTGGAACGCGCCGCGTCGTCGCTAGAGGTGCCGACCTCGATGAGGTCGTCAATTTCCAGCAGCTTCGCATAATGCTCCAGTTCGTCTTTCTTGGCGGAACTGGCCAGAGCGATTTTGAGGCCGGTTTGTTTCAGGCGCTCGAACAGGGCACGGACTTTGGGGAAAGGTTTCGCTTGGGGCATGAATTCCTTCTTGAAGAGAACGCCGCGCGCCTTTTCCATTTCCTCTCCGTACTTCTCGATTTCGTTCTCGGGGAAGAACACCGGCAGCAGTTGGTCGCCACCCTTGCCGATCTGACCCCGGACCTCTGTGAAGGGGATGTCTTTGCCGTACTTCAGAAAGATTTGCCGCCAAGCCTCGGCGTGCAGATCGACGGAGTCCAACAGGGTGCCGTCGATGTCGAAAATGGCCGCCTGGTATCGCATGAATTTCCTGTCGGCGGGGCGGGGGTGATTTTCAACAAAGAAAGGACGGGACGGTAACAATCCGGTAACGACCTTGTGCTTGGATGGAGGTTAATCCCCATGAACAATGCATCCCCTGACCCGCAGTCCGTCCCGAACTTCATTGCCCCCGCGCCGAAGCCCGCCGCTCCGGCCAAACACGGATGTTTGCCTCACGGGTGTAGGCTTTATGTCTTACTCGGATTCATCGTGCTCATACTGATTATCGTCATCATCCCGAGCGGTTCCAGCACCTGCGTTCGAGGGTCGCAGACCAAGGCGCTGGCCCAGGCGAAGCAAATTGGGCTGGCGCTGAAGCTGTTCGCGGGTGACCACGACGGAAATTATCCGCGCCAGGGCGTACCGGTGGAGATGAAGGAGGCGCCCACCACCTCCAACGCCGCGTTTGCGTGTCTGTTCCCGACCTACACCCAATCGGAAACGATCTTCGGCGTGAAAGAGTCGGCCTACCAATCAAAGCAAGGGCCGGACAACGTGATCGACAATCCTTACACGGGCAAACCCGTTCAGACGCTGCGTCCAGGCGAGAACGTTTATGGTTACGTCATGGGGCTGCGGGATGATTCCCGCCCGGATGCGCCGCTGGTGGTGGACGGCACGGACGGCAGTGGGCATTACAACAAAATGGAGCACACCTGGGGAGGGACGTGGAAAAGCGGTAAGGCCATCGTGATCCGCCTCGACAACAGTGGTGCGATTGAGAATCCGCACGGGCCGGACGACCAGCTTTACGTGCCGCGCTCCGATGATCGGTCCAAGAATTTGCTGGAGGTGGATTACCTCGGCAGGGATGTGCGCTACCTCGATCCGGCGGTGGCCGGGCCGTAGGCGACGGGGGTTGCGCGAACCAGCGCGGTGCGGCAACCTTGGGTTTCAATCATTCCTTCCCCGATGCGCGCGAGTGGTCCCTACGAGGTCAAGCCCCGGCAGCTTCGCGCCCTGGTGCTGCTGTTGGCGCTGCTGCCACTGCTGCCGATGGCGTTCGTGGTGAGTTTCGTGGTGGAAGACGTGGCGTACGAACGGCTCGAAGCGCGGGAGCGCGCGCGCCCGGCCTACCAGCGGTTTTTGGAAGTCACCAGCGCCAGTTTGGCGGCGGGTATCGCCAAAAGCATCGCTGCGGGGCCCGCCCCGGGGTTGGACGATCCGTGGCGGCTGGTGAGGGAGCATCCGGCGGTGGCGGATGCCGTCCTGACGGCTTCCACGGAAGAGCGGCTGTCGTTTCCCGAAAAGGGGGAAGCGGGACCCGGGCCGCCTGGGGTGGAGCGATTTGCCAAGACCATCCTGGAAAGCGGAGTCCACTACGCCGCGCTGCCGCCGACTGGGCCGGTGCGCTGGCGGTTTTTGTCAGAGACACCGGAACCCATCTTCAGCCTGCACCCGGGAGGGAACCCGGCGCGTCAGACGGGCGGCGCGCCGTTGTTACTGCTTATCAAAACCCGGCAACACCTACAGGAGCAAATCGCCGCATACTACCAGAAGGAACTCGATCCGCAGACCGCTTTGCGGCTGGTGGACGAGACGGCGAGCGTTGGGGAAAGCCTGCCGCTGGTTGGTCCCACGGACGCGCCTAGCACCGGCGAGCCATTGGCGGAAGCGCTCTTGCCCCCGCCACTGCCTGCTTGGCGGGTGCAGCTTTACGTACTTGATTCGACCCTGGTCACGGGATTGGCGCGAGAGCAGATTGCCTTTTACTGGTGGGCGGTCGCGGGGATGATCGCCGCGACGGCAGCTATCGCGGGGGTGGCGGGCTGGGCGTTGACACGGCGCATCTCTCTGCACGAGTTGAGCAACGATGCGCTGTCGGTCGTCTCGCACGAGATGAAAACGCCGCTGGCTTCCATCCGGTTGCTGATTGAAACCTTGCTGGAGCGCCGTTACCGGGGCGGGCCGGAGGCCGTCGACGAGTATCTGCACTTGATCGCGGGCGAGAACGCACGGCTGACGCGGTTGGTCGAGGATTTTCAGACGCTCTCGCGGTTGGATGGTCCGCGCGGCGGGCGGCCCCGGCTCAACATCGAGAGCGTGCGCGCGGAGGAAATCATCGAGACGGCGCGCGCGCGACTGGCGGGTCGGCTGGAGGCAGACGGCTGCGATTTTCAGACGGAGGGAGAATCGGAAGCGAAACCATTCGCGGGGGACCGGGAGGTTCTGACCGCCGTCTTGGTCAACCTGCTGGACAACGCGCTGAAATATTCGGGCGACAAGAAGAAAATCGTGCTACAGACGCGGGATGCCCGGGACCGGGTCACGTTTGAAGTGAGTGACAATGGCATCGGGATTGCATCGGAAGAACAGGGGCGAATTTTCGAGCGGTTCTACCAGTCGGACGCGCGGCTCTCGCGTACGCACGAGGGCTGCGGGCTGGGGCTGAACATCGTGCGCAGCGCTGTCAAAGCGCACAGGGGGACGGTGTCCGTGCAGAGCACGCCGGGAAAGGGAAGCGCGTTCACGGTGTGTATTCCGAGGACGGAGTTGGGAAGGCAAAAGTAAAAAGGCAAAAGGCAAAATTCAGCACTGGACTGTCCGGGCGATTTTCCTTCATCTTTCATCCTTCATCCTTTCCCTATGGAAACCGTGCTCATCATCGAAGACGACGCGGCGCTGTCGCGCGGGTTAAAGGATAATTTTGCGTTCCAAGGGTACAATGTTCTGATTGCTGCCGACGGTGAAGCCGGGTTGAACCTGGCCGTGGAGGGCAAGCCCGACCTCATCGTGCTCGACCTGATGTTGCCCAAGATGAACGGCTACGAAATCTGCCGTCGGCTGCGGCGGGAGAAATTGGAAGTTCCCGTGCTGATGCTGACCGCCAAGACGGAGGAATCCGACGTGGTGTTGGGATTGGAACTGGGGGCGGACGACTACGTCAAAAAGCCGTTCAGCGTGCGGGAGGTGATGGCGCGGGCCGAAGCGCTGCTACGCCGGAGGCGGCACGACGAACCGGAGCGGTGGACGTTCGGCGATTACCTGCTGGACACGCGGTCGCGGATGCTGACCCGGCGAGGGGAGGCGGTGGAGATTTCGCCGAAGGAGTTTGCGCTGCTGCACTTCTTTCTGCAACGCGCGGGAGACGCGTTGAGCCGCGAGGAAATCCTCAACCGCGTGTGGGGCTACGACGTGAACGTGACCCCACGAAGTATTGACCGTTTCGTGGCTACCCTGCGCCGCAAGATCGAGCGTGACCCGCGCGAGCCGGAGTTCATCCTGACCGCGCGGGAGTTCGGCTATAAGTTTCAGACGGGCGCGGGCGGCTGACGCGGCGGTAGAGCGCTTCATAGCGCGGAACGATGGCGTCGGCGGAAAAAAACGTTTCGGCGCGCTGGCGGGCGGCGTGGCCGAAAGATTCGCGTTGCTCAGAATTGGTCAAAAGACGCGTGATCGCCTGCGCGAAGGTGGCTGGATCGCCGAAAGGCACGAGCAAGCCTGTTTCACCATGCAGGACGACCTCTGGGATGCCGCCGACCGCTGTGGAAACGCAGGGGCAGCCGAAAAACATGGCTTCCAAGATGCCGAGGCAAAAGCTCTCCGTTTCAGACGTGTAAAGGGTCAGGTCCGCCGCTTGCAGGTAGTCTTCGATGTTGCTGACTTCCTGGCGGATGATCAGACGCTCCGACAGGCCGAGTTGGTCGGCTTGCGCCGCGTATGGCGACCAATCGCCGCCTGCCAGCACGAGCAGGCGGTAGGGAAGCGCCGGGTCGAGCAGGGAAAGTGCTCGGAGCAAGAGGTCGATGCGTTTGAGCGGACGGAGATTGGAGGCGTGGAGGAGCAGAGTTTCGCCAGGATGTAGACCGAGTTCCTCGCGGACGGCGACGCGGGGTTGTGTGGGCGCGCGCGGGGTAAAAAAATTGTGGATCGTCTCGGGCGGGTGCGACGTTGGCAGGAGGCGGTGGGTCTCGCGCGCGAGGAAATCGGACACGGCGGTGACGGCGTCGGACTGCGCGAGCGCGTGACGGATGGCCGGGCCGTAACCGGCGTCGCGCCCGAGCAGGGTCGTGTCCGTGCCGTGGAGAGTGGTAACGACGCGCGGCGCGAGTTCCGACGGGAGCATGGCGCGGGCGAGGAGGGCGGCGGTGGCGTGGGGAACCGCGTAGTGGACGTGCAGGATGTCCAGGCCGAACGCGCGGCTGACCTCTGCCATCTTGACGGAAAGCGGCAGCGTGTAGTCGGGGTATTTGAAAAGTTCGTAGTCGTTGATCGTGACCGGGTGAAAATGGACGTTGGGCACGTCGGCTGGCAGGCGGAACGGGCGCTCGTAACTGATGAAATGCACCTCGTGTCCGCGCCGGGCCAGTTCCTCGCCGAGCGCCGTGGCCAGGATGCCGCTGCCACCCACGGTCGGGTAACAAGTGAGGCCGATCTTCAAGAGGTGGTCGGCGGAGAGCATCGGTGACTATCGAGCGGACGGGAGAAGTTCGGCGAACGCCTCAGCGGAGCGGTCGATGGGGTCGCGCGGAACGAACGTGATTTCGGGAGCGTCGGCGACGTTGAGATAAGCCTGCTCGCCCGCGCCGCAAACGTAGTGCGTGCATTGAACGACGGACTGCATCCAGCGCAGGCGGGTGTCGCGTGTGGGGCTGAGCTGGGTCTTGGCGAGAGGCGAGACAGGCGGGAGGTCGAGGTAAGCGTCGCCGCCGCGATGGAGACGCAGGAGGTCGCCCTGGCAACGCGCGCGGACGGTTTCCTGCTCGTAGGAGACGTCGGCAAAGTTGTCGGCGACCTCGCAGGCGGCAGCACGCACGGCGGGGTCGCCGCTACGCACGACGCGCAAGCCGTCGAGCAGGCCCATTCTTGAGTACATTGCCAGACAGAAATCGGCGACGTTGTCCGCCTGGACGGATCCAAAAATTTCGACCAGCGCATGATCGACGTAGGCGGGGAGCTGACGGGCAAGGTGGTCGCGCCAACCGGCGGGGATGCGTTTGAAAAACAGCGGCGACCACCGGCGCTGAATTTTGTTCTCGAAGGCGAAGTTGAGCGTGGCGACCTCGCCGGTTTTCCGGTGGGTGAGCAGTGTCTGCGTTTCGCGCGGGTCGTGGTCGCTGTCGTGGTAAAAGAAAACGATCTCGCCGCCGATCTCGCGTTGCAGACGCCGGGCGGCGGTGACCTTTGCCGCGAGGAACCGGCGTGGGAAGAAGCCGCAGGGTTGCTGGCCGAAACAGATGCGGGGGGCGGGATCGCTCATGCCGGGGGAATGGGGAGGCGCGGGGGAAGGAGCCGTTGCAAGATCACGCTCAGACCCATGCACAGCGCGCAGCCGATGAGATTATACCAAAGATAGGAAATGGACAGGGTGCCGTAGAGCGCGAAAACAATGGCCTGGGAAAGCAGCGCCGACCAGAAAACCGCCGTGCCGCCGACGCGCCGGAGAAAAAATGCGGTGAGAAAGATGCCGAGCACCACGCCGTAAAAAATGGAGCCGATGATGTTGACCGCCTGGATGAGATTTTCCGACAGGTGCGCGAAAAGTGCGAACGCGATGGCCACCAACCCCCAGAGCACGGTGAACCAGCGCGAGGCAGCGACATGGTGCGCGTCGGGCCGGTGCTGCCCGAGCAGCGGGCGGTAGAGATCGACGACGGTGGTGGAGGCCAGCGCCGTCAATTCGCCCGCCTTGGAACCGAGGGCGGCGGCGAAGAAGGCGGCAATCAGGAGGCCGATGAGACCGTGGGGGAGATACCGCAGGATGAAGGTGACGAAAATATAATCGGCGTCGTTGCCGGCGCGCGGGTCGGCGTCGTGGATTTGTTGACGGATTTTTCCCCGGAGTTGTTCGGTATGAGCACCTTTGGCCAGCGCCGTTTCCCTGAGAAGCGCGGCGTCGTTCACGTGCCCGGCCCGGCGCGCTGCCAGCCACGCTAGCAGGTCGATGCGCGTTTCGGCGTGGACCGCGTTGAACTCGGATTCCAGCGCGTGCAAGCGGTCAGCCGTGGGCTGCCCGGCGGCGCTCTGGCGATTCCAAATGGCTTGGTTGAAAGAAACGGGCGGCTTCTCGAACTGGTAAAAAACGAAGATCATGACTCCCAACAGCAGGATGAAGAACTGCATGGGAATCTTGCAAATGGCGTTGAACATCAATCCCAGCCGACTCTCGCGCAGCGAGCCGCCGGACAGGTAGCGACCAACTTGGGACTGATCCGTGCCGAAGTACGAGAGCGCCAGAAAACCGCCGCCGAGCACGCCCGACCAGAAAGTGTAACGGCGGTTGGGATCAAAAGAATAATCCACGGCGTCGAGCCGGTGGAAATGCGTCGCCACGGCGAGCGCATCGGTGAAAGAAACGTCGGCGGGCAGCTTGGCGATTAGCAAACCGAACGCGGCGAACATGCCGACGAAGATCATGCCGAGTTGGTACTTCTGCGTCAGGTTCACGGCGTCGCTGCCGCCGCTGACCGTGTAGGCCACGGCGAGCAGCCCGGTGGCAATGATCGTGAGATCCAGCCGCCAGCCCATGACCGTGGAAATCACGATGGCGGGAGCATAGATCGTGATGCCCGCTCCTAACCCGCGCTGGAACAAGAAAAGGGCCGCGCCGAGAAGACGGGTCTTCGCGTCGAAGCGTCCGCCGAGGTATTCGTAAGCGGTGTAAACGTCCAGGCGGCGGTAGATCGGCAGGACGACGACGGAGATAAAAATCAGGGCGAGCGGTGCGCCGAAATAATTCTGCACAAAGCCGAGGCCGCTTTCGTAACCCTGGCCCGGGGTAGAAAGAAATGTGATGGCGCTGGCCTGCGTCGCCATGACCGACAGGCCGATGGCGAGCCAATGGGTGTTGCCGCTGCCCTTGAGGTAAGTCTTGAGGTCGCGGCGGTGGCGGGTTTGCCAGATGCCGTAAGCCGCGATGCCGACGAGAGTGCCGAGCAGGACGATGTAGTCCAGCGCGTTCACGAGCACAGCCGGGGCAGGAGCGTCAGGGCAAAGATCCAGAGCGCGAATGCCGCGAGCACGAGGCAATAAACCCCGCGCCAGGTGCGCAGCACCGGGAGGCCGACGGCGGAGTCATCCGGCGCGGCGGGCGGTGGCGTGGGGGCAGGGGCGGCCATCGGCAACAGCGGCTATTTGCCGAGCGAAACCAAGTTTGCGAACAAACGATAGGCACCCGGTACACCGGCGGGTAACTGCCGAAAGAAAGACAGGCCAGTGTAAACGAAGTGGCCCTTACCGTAGTCGGCGACGAGCAGGCCGCTCTCCAGCGGCGGTTCGCCGGGGTCGCTGCACGCGAGCAGCGCCGTGAAATGATCGCGGTCCCACCGGCTCGGGAAGTTCAGCCCGCGCTCCTGGACCCAGCCGTCGAAGTCGGCGGGCGTCAGCCGGTTGGGCGTGTTGAAGACCGGATGACCGGGCACGAACAGCGTGACGGGCGCTCGCTCGTTGGTGACCCTGTTATGAGGCAAGTCGCGCGAGAGTTCGAGGTCGAATGGAGCGAGGCGCGGATTTTTGAGGTCATTCGGCGTGTTGTACTGGACAACGAGGTTGCCGCCCGCTTCCGCGTAGGCAAAGAGCGCGGACAGACCGGGGGCGAGGTCCGTGCGGACGTTGAACGCGCGCACGCCGACGACCACCGCGTCGAGGCCGCGCAGGTGGTCGGGCGTGAGGTCCGCGCCGGTCAGCGGCGTGACCGCGTAACCCATCGCGGCGAGGCTTTCCGCCGTGCGGTCGCCCGCGCCGGGCAGGTAACCGATCTGCTCGCCCCGGATGGCGAGATCGAGGCAAACTGCCTTCACGCGTGCGAGCGGTTGCAAGAGTTGCAACGGGATGTGCTCGTAACGAATTTCCTGGCGCGAGGTTTGATAAACCTGACCGCCAACGGTGGCGCGGGCCGTCAGGGAGGTGGTGACAGGTTGCGCCGGGGCGGTGACGGTGAAGGAAAAACGCGCGTGATCGTTGACGGCGGCGAGGCGAAAATCCTGCGCGGCGGGTGTGACCTGCCACCCGTCGGGCACTTCGAGAGACAGGGTGCCGTGCTGCTCGGCGCGGGCGGCGCGGATTTCGACCTCCACCGTCCGGCGCGCGTTGGGCGTGAACAGTTCCACGTCGCGCGAAGGTTGCAGGCTGACGGGCGGCACGACGGCGGGCAGACGGCGGATTTCGCCTTTTGACGGATCGGCGGTGATCTGTACGGCGCGGTCATCGAGGCGAAGCGTTTCGCCACCGACGCGGAACTGGTGCGCGACGGGTAAGGCTGGCGCAGTTTCCGGCCGACCGATGAGACCAAGATCATCCACCCGATACATTCCGGGCGTCCCTTCCTCGCGGAGCCAGTAAGGCTGGGTGAGAGCGGTGTCGGTGGGAAGCTGGTAGTCAGCCTCGCGGACGACAGGCTGGTTCTCACGGAGGCTCGCGGTAGCAGATCCGCCCGGCGCGGTGGTGTTATCCCTGGCGTCAACCCACTCCACGGGAAAATCGGCGCGCAAGATGGCCGTTTGACGCAAATGAACGGTTTCGCCAGGCACGATCTCGGACGGGGGGATGGTCGTCTCGACGTACAACCCAAGGCAATCCGCGATCAGCTGATCAAGTTGGCCGCGCTTGGATTGGAGAAAAGGCGTGTTCGGCAGAGCTTCGAGTTGCCGGTGGACTGCAAGCAGCGATGGGACGGATGCCGCCGGCTGGAGGGGATCGAACTTAGAAATGGCAGCATCGATAAGCGGAATCAACTTGTCGCCAACGTCGCCAACACGACCCCAGGTGGTGTCAATGCCGTCGAAAAGATCGTTCCCGGCGGGTTTGCCGTCGAGCGGCAAAAATTCGTCGGGCCGCGAGCCACGCGCGCCGATGCTGCCGTAACCTTGGCTGCGGTGGCTGGACCGGCTCAACGCACTGATCTCGCCGAGCGATTGCCCGAGCAAGGGCAAGTATCCGCCGATGTCGAGCCGCAATGGTTTAGCGTCGCCCTCGCCCCGGAACGAATTCCAGAAGATGCGCTTTGGCGTCCACGGCGCGAGGCCGTCGCGCGTGATTTGCTCCGGGAACGCCTGCGCATCCCCCGCGAGCTTGAACGCCTCCAACGCCAACACAGTAGAGGCTGTGTGGTGCCCGTGTGTGCCGCCTCCCTCCGCCGAAAACCGCGTGACGATCACGTCGGGCTGAAACTGGCGGATGACGCGCACCACATCGGCGAGCACTTCCTGCCGGTCCCACTTGGCGAGCGTCTGCTGGTAGTCCTTGGAAAAACCGAAATCGCGCGCGCGGGTGAAGAACTGCTGCGCGCCGTCCACGCGGCGGGCAGCGAGGAGTTCCTGCGTGCGGATGACACCCAGCGGATCGCCAATCTCCGGGCCGATGAGGTTCTGGCCGCCCTCGCCGCGCGTCAGCGAAAGGTAAGCCGTGCGGACGCCGCGTCCCCGGGACAGGTAGGCGAGAAACTGCGTGTTTTCGTCGTCGGGATGCGCGGCGACGTAAAGCACGCTGCCGCACTCGCGGAACGCGCGCAGTTCCTGCAAAATGGCCGAGGCCGACGGCGGTTCTGCCGCATGGACGGCGGCGGGCGCAAAACTCATGGCGACAGCAAGCACAACGGCGGCGAGGACCGGAAGTCCACGCCGCCGACGGCCCGCGCGGAGAAATGGCACGGGAGGGGGAGAAAGGTTATTTTTGGATCGTGAACGGAGCGGAATATTCCGCGTCCTCCCACGTCATTTTCAGCACGCCGCCTTTTTCGCCGTCCTTGTCGATGGCCATCGTGAACTCTTCGACGGGCGCGCTGGCTTTTTCCTTCTTGAGATCGAGGCGGACGAGGTCCTGCTTTTCGTCGTAAGTGTAGGCGCCCCATTCGCCGAGCTGTTTGCTGACGATGAGCTTGGCGCTGCCGTCCTCGGCGGGGAGGGTGAAGAGAGAATACGCCCCGGCGGGAATCGTGGTGCCGCTGAAGTTGAGGGAAGCTTTGGTGACGAGGAGCGTCGCCTCGTCCGCGCCGGTGCGCCAGACCTTGCCTGCCGGTACGAGGCCACCCCAGATCTTACGCGCCTCACCGGTCTTGGGGTCCTTCGTGTAGGGACGACCGTAAACGACCATGACGAGGTTGCCATCGATCTGTTTGCTGACGGTCTCGTGCGGACTGGTGCGCTTCTGCTGGGCGAGCAGCGGCGTGGCGGCCACCAAGCTGGAAGCGATGATTGTCAGGGTGAATTTTAGGCTGTGCATGGGCTGGGTAAGGTGGGGGTGGTAGAGGTTCGGACCGCTGTGAGACCGCAGAGCGGCGCGAAAGGTTCAAACTGCGCGAAGTTTAGACCGTCAGTGGACCGAAGTTTCGCAGAGAGAGGACGGGTTCACCGGTTTCGCGCGAGCGGACGAGGTCCACGTCAAATTCGGCCACCCAGTCGTTGATCTCGTCTGGGTCGACGATCATCTGCTGAACGCGCCAGCTGGTTTTGTCATCGGCAGGCAGGACGTGGGTGTGCTGGCGGTTGCGAGCGGCGGGGTCGAGTCGGATAAAACGATGGTCCGTGCGGTAGGCATCGAGCGCCTGGCGGAGGCGGGCAGCGGCCCAGGGCGAGTCAGCGTCCTCCGTCGGCGGCGGGGCGGATAGACCGGCCAAGGCCGTTTCGCAGTCGCCGGAGGACAAGGCGCGGAGAAAGATGAAGATCGCGTTGCGCACGAGCGCGGTGAAAGCAGCGGGGTCGCGCGTGATGTCGCGGGCAGCTTCCTCGGCACCAGGCGGGCGGACCTCGGCGGCTTCGACCGCTTGGTAGGCGGGATTGCGCAGGCGTTCCCATTCTTCCATCAGGCTGGAGTCCACCTGCGCAATCAATGCCCCGAAAAATTCCTCCATCTCGCGGGTTGTGTCATTCTTGACGGCGTCGGGCACGGTTTGCACGAGGACTTTGTGGACGCCGCTCAGGTGACGCAGCAGCAATCCCTCGGCACGCTGGAGTTCGTAGAGCTTCACGTAGTCGCCGAAGCTGCGGTAATCCTCGAACATCTCCCGCGCGATGGATTTTAGCCGAATGTTCTCCTTTCCCACCCAAGGGTGCTTTTCCGCGAAGGCATTGAACGTGGAATAGACAAATTCCCGGTTCGGCTTGGGATATTCCATCTTCTCCAGCTCCTCCATCCGCTGATCGTACTCGACGCCGTCAGCCTTCATCTCGGCTACCTTTTGCGTCTTGAGACGATCCAGTTGGCGGCGGAGAATTAGGTCCGGGTCTTCGGTGATGGACTCGACCAGCGTGAGCAGCACCAGCGCGTAATCCGGCGCGGCGGGGTCCATCAGCGCGAGCGTGTCGTGCAGGTAGAGCGAGAGCGTTTGGTGCATCGAAAAATCCCGCTGCAACCCGACGTTGAGCCGCAGATGGACGCCTTCCGCGTTGCGCGGCACGAACTCGACGATTTTGCGCTCGACCAGCGCGCGGAAAAGCTGCCACGCGCGCTTGAAATGGGCGCGCTTGTTCTTCGCCGGTTCGTGCGAGCGACGGATGAGGGTTTGCATCGCCCGGCAGCCGTCCTCGTGCGGGCGGCCCAGGACGTTGAGCAAGGTGCCGTGCGTGATTTGCAACTGCGGCAACAGGCGCTCGGGCGGCGCGGCGATGAGCCGGGTGAACGTCGCGCGGTCCCAGGCGACGTAGCCTCTCTCGGGTGCCTTGCGGCGCACGAATTTCTTGCCGCTGGCCTTACGTTCCAGCGCGAGGTTTTCGATGACGTGCGCGGGGGCCTGCGCGACGACGTAGCCCACGTCGTCAAAACCCTTGCGCCCGGCGCGCCCGCTGATCTGATGAAAATCTCGCGCGCTGAGGATCGCGGTTTTCTGGCCATCGTATTTGCACAACTGCGTGAACAGCACCGTGCGGATCGGCACGTTGATCCCGACGCCGAGGGTGTCCGTGCCGCAGATGACCTTGAGCAACCCGCGCTGCGCCAATTGCTCCACCAGCACACGGTATTTCGGCAGCAACCCGGCGTGGTGTAACCCGATGCCGTGCCGCAGCCAGCGCTTGATCTCGGGACCGTACGGACTGCTGAAGCGCTTGCCTTCCAATTGCCGCGCGATGGCTGTCTTTTCCTCGCGCGTGGACACCGGCAGGCTCGTGAAATCCTGTGCGCTCTCGGCGGCGGCAGCCTGCGTGAAGTGCACGACGTACACCGGCCCCTTGCCTGCGGTGACGAGGTTTTCCACCGTCTGCGCGAGCGGTGTTTCCGAATAATCGAAGTCGAGGGGCACGGGCCGGAGCGTCGAGCGCACGGTGACGGTCGGCTGTCCGTTGAGGCCGGTCAGTTCCTCCTCGAAGAACGTGGTGTCGCCGAGCGTGGCCGACATCAGGAGGAACCGCGCCTGCGGCAGCGCCAGCAGCGGCACCTGCCACGCGCCGCCGCGCTCGCGGTCGGCGTAGTAGTGAAACTCGTCGAGGATCACGTCGTGCGCCGGGGCGCGGCTGCCTTCGCTGAGCGCCATGTTGGCCAGGATCTCGGCGGTGCAGCAGAGCACGGGCGCGTCGTGGTTGACCGTGCCGTCACCCGTGGAAAGGCCGACGTTGTCCGCGCCGAACTCGCGGCACAGCGCGAGCCATTTCTCGTTGACCAGCGCCTTGATCGGACACGTGTAAACCGAGCGCCGACCCTGCGCGAGCGCCTTGAACTGGAGCGCCAGCGCCACGAGCGACTTGCCCGAGCCGGTTGGCGTATTGAGGATGACGTTGTGCTCCTCGAAAATCTCCAGGATGGCGGCCTCCTGCGCCGGATAGGGTTCCAGGTTCGCGGCGGCGACGTATTTCAGGAACCGTCCGAGCAAAAAGTCGTTGGTGGGGACATCCCCGGCGCGGGGCAGCAGGTCGTAGAGGGTGGGGCGCACGGTGACGGCGGAACTGTGCTACGGTCCGGCCTGTATGGCAAGACCGAGCGCACCTAGCGACCACTTCGACGGCCAGGAGTTCCGCAACCTGGACGGCGTGCCGGCAGGCCGGAGCCTCTGGGATGTGTTGAAATGGAAGTGGTTCGGCGGGTCCATCCCACCTTGGCCGAAACGGACGGCGCAGGACATGGTGACCCCCCGGCTGCCCGCGCAGGTGGCACCGGGAAAAATGGCGGCCACGTTCATCGGACACAGCACGTTTTTGCTTCAATTCTCGGGCGGGATGAACGTGTTGGTCGACCCGGTCTGGAGCGAACGCGTCAGCCCGGTGACTTTCGCCGGGCCACGCCGCGTGCGTCCGCCCGCGCTTGCCTTCGACGACCTGCCGCCGATCCAGACGGTGCTGGTCAGTCACGGGCACTACGACCACATGGACCTGACCACGTTGCGCCGGTTGGACGAGCGCTTCGGCCCGAAGTTCGTCGTCGGATTGGGCAACGGCGCATTTCTGCAACGCAAGGGACTGCGCCGGGTGGAGGAGTTGGACTGGTGGCAGGCGTGCGACCTGGAAATGGCCGGGGCGGGCAGCGAGCCATGGCGCGTGACTTTGACCCCGGCGCAGCATTGGTCGGCACGCGGCGTCACCAAGCGTAACCGGACGCTTTGGGGCGGCTTCTTTCTGCAACGTGTGACCGGCGATGCGCCACGCATCTTCTTCGCGGCGGACTCCGGGCTGGGTCGGCATTTCTCGCTGATCCGCGAACGCCTGGGCGCGCCGGATCGCTCATTCTTGCCCATCGGAGCCTACGAGCCGCGCTGGTTCATGGAGCAACAACACATGAACCCGGAGGACGCCGTGCAGGCGCACCTCGCGCTGGGATCGAGGAAAAGCGTGGCGATGCACTTCGGCACGTTCCGGCTGACCGACGAGAGCATCGACGACCCGGCCAAGGCGCTCGCCGCAAGCCTGGAAACCCACGGCCTGAAGCCAGCCGACTTTCGCGTGCCCAAGTTCGGCGAAACGATCACCACCGGGTAAGGACAGCCCTCCGCAGCCGTCCGAGACGCCTCTGGAGAAAGATGAACGTCCTCTCCTTGACACTGGTTTGGATAAGCGGTAACCCACGTCGACTTCCAACGCCTTTATCGCGTGCCTTTAAGTCGAAACTCCCCAAAGCTGCCCTGACGGACCACCGGCTTTGATCGTCCCACCGTCATATTTGGCAGGATTTCTGGCAGCCGCGCGCCCACCCGCCACGCCACCGCCGCACCGGCTGCCGCCGTCAACCACGGAGCAACGGCCGTCAAACAACGACGCTGGTTGCCCTGCCGCACCGTCGACTTTTGAGGAACGAGTCAAACGTCACCTCCATCCGCTCGAATCTTATTCGCGGCTGTTGGACTGCGCGTCCACAAACCGTCCGCCCGATCTGGAAGACCAGTTTCGGTTTCGGTGGTTCGGGCTTTTTTACCAAGCTCCCGAGCAGGATGCATTTATCCTGCGTTTGCGTCTCCCGGGAGGTCGGCTGAAACCTTTTCAACTCGCGGGCCCGGCCGCAATCACGCAGCAATACGCCAGCGGGCAAATTCTGCTCAATGCACAGGGAGGATTGGATATTCCCGGCGTGCCTGTCACCTCGGTGGTCGAGATTTTGCACGAAGTCGCAGGTTTTGGTTTGAGCGCGCGGCGCACCGGCGGCGATTGCGTACAGGCCATTCGTGGCGGCTACCACGATTTGTTCAATCCCCGCGAAAGTGATGCGCCGGTTTATCCTTTGATCTGTGCATTGGAACAGGCGGTGGGCCACGAGCCTGCTCTTGCCGATCTGCCCCGTCCTTGCGAGATCGTTTTCACAGCTGTCGACGATGACCGCGTCCACCAAGACTTTCTCGTTGATACTTTGATCCTGCAACAAGTGGTCCGGGGTAATCCCCTCGCAGGTGAAAACGCGGACTCGATCAAAGGAGCGAATTTTCTGCTTCGGCTACCCGGGATGGCGGAGACAGGTTTTTTGTTCTCTTTCACCAAAGTCGCACCGGGTTGTCTGGCATTGCTGAGAAGCTGGGCAGCGGGCGCGGACAGATCGAGTCGTGAAGCGGCGAGCCTCGACAGATTTCTAGCCGGATTCGCAGGCGACACACTCGATGCGCAACTCATCGGTGCCAAGCGGGTGTCATTGGGGGCAGGAGCGAAGTTCGAGCCGTTCGTCTGGGATCGGCTTCTGCCGGGAGTCGCGGTGCCTGGAAAACGTTTGCTGAGTAGGCACCTCCACGCTTTGGAGCGCACTTGCCGGGAACAAGGTGCGCAGGAAATCCGACTGGCGCGTGGCCAGATTTGGATGGTCGGGTCAAACGGAGATAGCATGGCAGCCGCCACGGTTTTAGAAGCCGCGTTGTCGGACGGAATGGCAGGCTGAAAGTGGCCAAACCTGCCGAGCCGTCTGCGCAAAACCAGACACGGCGTGATCAAAATTTGACGCATGGTCGCCGACAGGCCGCGGCGCATCAGCGGAGGCGGGGCGCGAGCAGGCGATGGACTGCGGAATTTTGCGATGGGCTGTCAGACATGGTTTTTACTCCATTGCGCGAGTCGCATGCCTTTTATTGATGCTTTCCGTGAAACGATGGGCCGTTTTCTTGGAACGTTCTGCGATGTTGGCATGATCTTGGCCGGGGGCGGAAAGCGACCAATCACGGTCTGGTAAAACAGGGAATCAGGTCATGGCCAACCTCAAAACATTCATGAAGTCCGGGCATCCGCCCACCCTTCTCGCCGCTTTCTTGTACTTTGACTTTTCCTTCGCCATCTGGGTGCTCAACGGCGCGATGGCCCCCTTTATCACGAAGGATTTTCACCTGACCAAGGAGCAGGCCGCGTTCATGATTTCGCTGCCGACACTGGCAGGTGCCTTGATGCGTTTTCCGCTCGGCATCCTTTCCCAGTACATCGGACGCAAGAATGCCGCCCTGGTGGAAATGGCGTGCATCATGGCGGCGATGGCCTACGGATATTTCCATGTCGGCACGTACAACGACGTGTTGTCGATGGGCGTGCTCCTGGGCATCGCCGGGGCGAGCTTCGGCGTCGCGCTGGCGCTCGGGTCAGGCTGGTTCCCGCCGGAATCCAAGGGGCTGGCGATGGGCATCGCCGGGGCAGGCAACAGCGGCACGGCCATCGCCACATTCTTCGCTCCGATGCTGGCCAAGCACTACGGCTGGCAGACGGTTTACGGCTTCGCGGGGCTGATGATGCTGCTGCCTTTCCTGGTGATGCTGTTTTTCGCCAAGGAGCCGCCGGACCGGGAGGGCGAGCATTCTTTGCGGGATCACGTCAAATGCCTCTTCCAGGCGGACGGCTGGATGTTCAACGCCGTCTACATCATCACCTTCGGCGGCTTCCTAGGTCTGGCGACCTACCTGCCGACCTTCTTTCATGACCAGTTCGGCATCGACCCGGCGGAGGCCAAGTGGTACACGACCTTCGCCGTGCTGATGGGTAGCGGCACGCGCGTGTTGGGCGGCTATCTGGCGGACAAACTTGGCGGCATCGTCACTGTGTCCGTGGTGCTGATGGCGGTGATCGGTGCGTTCCTGGCGACGAGCGTGGCGCCCTCCTTGCTGGTCACGGTCGTCCTGCTCGTCTGCTGTTTTGCGTTTCTGGGCGCGGGCAACGGCGCGCTGTTCCAGTTGGTGCCTTTGCGCTGGCCCGCCACGGCGGCGGTGGCCGGCAGCATGATCGGCGAGATCGGCGCATTGGGCGGCGCGATCCTGCCAAATGTGCTGGCTTATTCCAAGACGCACACCGGCTCCTACGCGGGCGGCTTCGTCGCGTTCGCAGGGCTGTGCGCGGCCATCCTCATCGCGCTGCGCATCGTGCAGCGTTCCTGGGTGGGCAAGTGGATTGCTGTCGGCGGACGCGCGCCGACAGCCCCCAAGCCCGCCGCTGCCACCGGCCCGGAGATGGGTCTGCCCGAGCCGATCTGAGCGAGCCCAGTGACCGACGCCCAGCCGCCAGCCAGGGGTCTGTTCAAAACCGTCTGTCCGTACTGCGGCGTCGGTTGCGGGATGGTTTTGCACGTCGAAAACGGACGGGTCGAGCGCGTCAGCGGCGACCGGGACCACCCTGCCAACTTCGGCAGTCTCTGCACCAAGGGCAGCACGGTCCACCAGACGATCCACACCGCCGACCGCCTTGTCCATGCGCAACACCGCGCGCCGGGTGGGGCGAGGTTCGAGCGCGTGCCGCTCGACGTGGCGCTCGACACGGTGGCAGGCGGCTTCCGCCGGATCATCGACGCCCACGGACCCGACGCCGTGGCGTTCTACGTGTCCGGCCAGCTTTCCAGCGAAACGCAATACGTCGTCAACAAGCTAGCCAAGGGCTTTCTGCGGACCAACAACATCGACAGCAATTCCCGCCTCTGCATGGCCAGCGCGGCGAGCGGTTACAAGGGTTCGCTGGGAGCCGACGGCCCGCCCGGGCACTACGAAGATTTCGAGCACGCCGATGGCTTCCTCGTCATTGGCTCGAACCTAGCGGAGTGCCACCCGATCCTGCACCAGCGCATGCGCCGCCGGATCGCTGCCGGGGCCAGGCTCATCGTGGTGGACCCACGCCGCACCGCCACCGCCGTGGGAGCGAGCCTTTACCTGCCGTTGCGTCCCGGGACAGACCTCGCGCTGCTCAACGGGTGGTTGCATCTACTCGTTAAAATGGGCCGGGTGGATCACGGCTTCATCACTCGACACACGGAAGGCTGGGACGCCATGGGAGAGGTACTGGAGGCTTACCCTCCCGCGCGGGTGTCAGAAATCACCGGTCTGTCCGTGGACGACGTGATCGCCGGGGCGAAAATTCTGGCGGATTGCCCACGCTGGATGTCGCTGTGGACGATGGGCCTCAACCAGAGCGCGCGAGGCACCTGGAACGTCAACGCCATCTGCAACCTGCACCTCGCCACCGGGCAGATTGGGCGACCCGGCAGTGGGCCATTTTCGCTGACCGGCCAGCCCAACGCGATGGGTGGGCGCGAGGTCGGGTACATGAGCGGCGGCCTGCCGGGACAGCGGAGCGTGTCTCTGCCACAAGATCGGGCCGAGATCGAAGCCTTGTGGAAGTTGCCTGCCGGGACGTTGCGCCCCCGGCCCGGCCCTCCGGCGGTCGAATTGTTTCACGCGCTGGAACGCGGCACGATCAAGGCGCTGTGGATCATCGGCAGCAACCCGGTGGTCACGCTGCCGAATCGCTCCGGCGTCCGGCGTGGGCTGGAGCGGGCGGAATTCGTCGTCGTGCAGGACGCCTACCACCCGACGGAAACGTCCCGCCATGCCCACGTCCTGCTGCCCGGCTCGGTGTGGGCGGAGGCGGACGGCACGATGGTCAACAGCAGCCGAATGGTGACGTTTCATCCACGCGCGGTGCCGCCCCCGGTGGACGCCAAACCCGACTGGTGGCTAGTCTGCGAAGTGGCGCGTCGCCTGGGCTTTGGCCACGCGTTTCCTTACCGTCAGGCGAACGAGATTTTTGACGAAATGCGGGGGAGCGTAAACCTGAGAACGGGTTACGACGTGCGCGGCCTGAGCCATGCGCGTTTGGCGCAGGAAGGAGCGAAAACGTGGCCGCTGGCACCGCAGCACGGGGCCGCCGAAACCAAGCGCCGGTACGTCACCCCGGACGGAGATCTGCGTTTCCCGACCGAGCATGGGCGCGCGCTTTTGGGCGCGACCCTTCCTGCCCAACGCCGAGACGCCCGACGACCACTATCCGTTCGTGCTGCTTACCGGGCGGGTCGCGCACCAGTGGCATACCCGGACGAAAACGGGCAAGGTTGTCAGTCTCAACAAGCTCAACCCCGGTCCCTTCCTGGAAATCAACGCGAACGATGCCGCCGCGTTGGGGGTTTGCGACGGCGAACCACTGCGTGTCCTGTCGCGCCGGGGTGAATTGCGCCTGCCCGCGCGCCCGACCATGAACATCCAGCCCGGGTGTTGTTGGGCTCCTATGCACTGGAACGATCTTTTCGCCCCCGGCGTGGCGGTCAACGAGGTGACCAGCGAGAACGCTTGTCCGGAATCGCATCAACCCGAACTGAAATATTGTCCCGTGCGCGTGGAAGTCTGGCGACCGGCGGAAACCTGCCTTTCCACGGCAGTCGCCGCCCCCTCCAGCGTTTGACCGCTCAATCTATGGAAGCAACCACCCTGCGGCGCGTGCCCTTCATTCCCGATACCGCGTCTTTCAGCGAGGAACAACGCCAGTGGCTCAACGGTTTCCTGGCGGGTCTTTATTCGGATGCCGCCGCCAACCTGGCGGCCCTGCTCGGCCAGCCACCTGCCCCGACGCTGGCGGCTCCATCCGCGCCCGTGTTGATCCTCTTCGGCAGCCAGACCGGCAACGCCGCAGGCTTGGCGAAGAAGTTCAAGGCGGCGGCGGACAAGGCGGGCGGCCTCGCGCCCCGGATGCTCGACATGGCGAAGTACGACGCCGCCGAACTGCCCACAGAATCCAACCTGCTCGTGGTCACCAGCACTTGGGGAGAAGGCGATCCGCCCGACAACGCCGCCGGCTTCGTGGACAAACTCGATGGTGACGGGTTTTCGCGTCTGGAAAACCTGCGCTATGCGGTCCTCGCGCTGGGCGACCGCAATTACGAGGATTTCTGCGGTTGCGGACGCAAGCTCGACGAACGCCTGGCCCTCGGCGCAAAACGCATCCTGGCCCGTCAGGATTGCGATACCGACTACGACGCTCCCGCCAAGGCGTGGCTGGCTGCCGTCCTGCCGATTCTTCAACAACCCGCCGACGCGCACGATAAAAAGGACACGCCTGCCACGGCCATTGGTCACCACGACGAGGCCAGGCACGCAGACCCCGGCGCGGACGATTTGGTCCGGGCCGGATTGCCCGTGCGCAGTCAGCAAGTGCCTACCGTGAACGGCGCGACCGCCGCCGCGGCGGCCCGGTCGCTGTGTATTCGCGCACCAACCCGTTCCCGGCACGGTTGCTCGCCAGCCGCAAGCTGACGCTCGACGGGTCGGACAAGGACACGCGCCACTACGAAATTTGTCTCAAGGGTTCCGGCTTGGCCTATGAGGTCGGCGATGCCCTGGGGCTCCTGCCTGCCAACTCCCCCGACCTCGTGCAAGAAATTCTGGATGCCCTCGGTTTTGACGGCGAGGAGGAAGTGACCAGCCACGACGGAGTGAAGAAATCTCTCCGGCAAGCGCTGATCCACGACTACCAGATTCGCGCTCCGCACAAGGAATTTCTCACCGCCGTTTCCCAACGCGATTCGGCGAACACTTTTCTGCGCGATTTGCTCGATCCCAACATCCGCACGGAACTCGACCAATATCTCTACGAACGTGAGATCATCGATTTTTTGTTGGACTCGTCCAAGCTCGGGTTCACGCCGGACGAATTCATCAGAGGACTGCGCAAACTCCAGCCCAGGCTCTACTCCATCGCGTCGAGCCTGAAGGCGCACCCCGAGCAGGTCCACCTCACCGTGGATACCCTGCGCTATGAGGCGCACGGGCGGAAACGCCACGGCGTCAGCAGCACCTTCCTGGCCGACCGTGCGATGGATGCCACCAAGCTGCCGGTCTTCATCCAACAAGCCAAACATTTCCGCCTGCCGGAAAACCTGGACCGTCCCGTCATCATGGTCGGTCCAGGCACGGGCATCGCGCCGTTCCGCGCGTTTCTTCAGGAGCGGCAGGCTACCGGAGCCAAGGGCGGGAACTGGCTGTTTTTCGGCGCACAAAAATCGGCTACGGACTATTTTTATCAGGAGGAACTTACCGCTTTGCAAGCCAGCGGTTGTCTGACCCGGTTGGACCTCGCCTTTTCGCGCGATCAGTCCGAAAAAATCTACGTCCAGACGCGCATGCAACAGGGTGCCGCCGAGCCGTGGCGTTGGCTGGAAGACGGCGCGCACTTTTACGTCTGCGGCGACGCCAGGCGCATGGCCAAGGACGTGGACGACACCCTGCACGCCGTCATCCGCGAGGCTGGGGGTCGCACCGAAGACGGGGCCAGGGAATACGTTGCCGCCATGAAGAAGGAAAAGCGTTACCAGCGCGACGTGTATTGAAGAGCAGAGCCTCCTAAAAAATGCGTTTTCCGGCATTTTTTCGTCGCAGGCGTCGCAGGCGTCGCAGGTGCATGAGACAACCCTGGTTTAATCCGCATCTTGGTTCAAATCCTCAATCTTTTCCTTGCCGTCTTCATCTTCCATCCTTCGTTTCTTATCCTTGTTCATGAGCAGCCACCCACCACCGGACAGCGCTATCTTCCCCTCGCCCGGCCCCTTCACCGCCGGTCAGAAAGAATACCTCGCCGGGTTCATGGCCGGGGTGATGCAGGCGGGTTTCGTGCCCTTCGTCGGCCACACCGCCGCCGGGGTCATCACCAGCGACCCCGCCAGCGGCCTGCCGAACGCCGTCTCCACCGAACCGGCGGAACCCAACGTGTACGGCACGCCCGTCTCCGAGCTTTCCAAACCCGAACTCTGGAAACTGGAGCAGAACGGCCTCGACACCTGGGATCGCCTCCTGGCCCACGCCGAGAGCGACCAACTGCCGGACGAGCAGAACACGTTCTACCTTCGCTATCACGGCATGTTTTACGTCGGCCCCGCGCAGGATTCTTTGATGCTGCGCCTGCGCATCCCCGCCGGTGAACTGACCGCCACCCAGATGGACGGCCTCGCCGACGCGGCTGAAGACTGGGGCGGCGGTTACCTGGACTGCACCACCCGCGCCAACCTGCAAATCCGCCAGATCGCGCCACGCAACTGCGTGAAGATGCTGCTGCGCCTCCAGGAACTCGGCCTCACCGCCAAAGGCTCCGGGGTGGACAACGTGCGCAACATCACCGCCACGCCCACGGCGGGTATCGACCGGGACGAACTCATCGACACCCGCCCGCTCGCCAAGGCGATGCACCACTACATCCTCAACAACCGCGATCTCTACGGCCTGCCGCGTAAGTTCAACATCGCTTTCGACGGCGGCGGGGCCATCGACACGGCGGCGGACACGAACGACGTGGGCTTCGTCGCGGTCAGAGTGGGGGAGGGCGCGGCGAAGGTGGCGGGCGTGGAACCGGGCGTGTATTTCCGGCTAGAACTCTGCGGCATCACCGGTCACCAGCAATTTGCCAAAGATGTGGGCGTGCTGGTTCGACCGGAGCAGACCGTCGCTCTCGGAGCGGCGATTTTGCGTGCCTTCAACGAAACCGGCGACCGTACCAATCGCAAGAAGGCCCGGCTCAAATATGTGGTGGACCGGTTGGGCTACGACGGTTTCATCGCCTTGGCCGAGGCGAAACTCGATTTCAAGCTGGCTCGCCTGCCGCTTGATAAATGCGAGCCGCGCCCCCGCGCGATCCCGCACGGCCATATCGGGGTGTATCGCCAGCGGCAGCGTGGCCTGAACTACGTGGGCGTGGTGATCCCGGTTGGACGGATCACCGTTAAGCAGATGCGCCGACTGGCGGAACTTTCGCGCAACTATGGCACCGGCGAGGTCCGCCTGACGGTCTGGCAAAACCTCATCATTCCCAACGTGCCGGACGGCTTCGTGGAAACGCTCAAGCGCAATCTCGTGCGGATGGGTTTCCACCACGAGGCGAGCAGCATCAGTGGTGGTTTGGTCGCCTGCACCGGTACGACGGGCTGCAAGTGGGCAGCTTCCCACACGAAGGAGCACGCCGTCGAACTGGCGCGCTACCTGGAGAAAAAATGTCCTCTCGACCTACCGATCAACATTCATCTGACGGGCTGTCCAAATTCCTGCGCACAACACTACATGGGCGACATTGGTCTGTTGGGGACCAAGGTTGGACCTGACAAAAAGGATGGCTATCACATTTATGTGGGAGGCGGCTTCGGACAAGACCAGGCGGTGGGGCGGGAATTGTTTCGCAGTGTGTCCTTCGACAGCCTCAAACCGACCCTGGAAAAGATGTTGCGCGGCTATCTGCGCCATCGGCTGAGGGGTGAAAATTTTCAGGCCTTTTCCCGCCGCCACGATGTGGGTGTTTTGCAGGGAATATTCAGCAACGATGAATAACGGAACCGGCGTGTTAGAGGTGCGCCCCGGCCAACACGTCGGTGGACTTCAGGTCCAGGACGAATGGCTCCAACGGCATGGGGTCATCGTGGTCCAGAAAGCTGTCGCAGACCCGGAAGAACTCGTCCGGGGTCGAGACGCGGCGGATGTCGTGCAGGAATCGACCGTCAGGGTCCACCCCGAGGCCGAGAAAATTCGTGTAACGCTTCATTTTTTGGACGGGAGCCGAGCCGCTCAAGCCCGGGTCGCACGTCGCCTCGTAAAGCGCGTGGACATAAGCGAGTACGTCCCGGCCCGTCGGCAACGGGGGGGTGGGGTCGCCGCGCAGACCGCGGCGAATTTGCTCGAAGAGCCACGGGTTGCGGATGGCCGCGCGGCCGATCATCAGACCACGCGCGCCGGTGCGGGCGAGAACGTCGGCGGCTTTGGCCGGACTGTAAATGTTGCCGTTGGCGAGGACGGGGCAGGGGAGGTCGCGCACAGCGCGGGCGATGGGCGCGTAGTCCACCTCGCTGCGGTAGCCGCCAGAGACGGTGCGACCGTGGATCGTGAGGAGGTCCAGGCCGTGCCGGGCGAAGATCGGCAGGAGTCGGTCGAAGGTGGCGGGGTCGTCAAAGCCGAGCCGGGTCTTGACGGTGAAGGGGACCTCCAGCGCGCCGCGCAGCGCGCCGAGGATGGCGTCCACGCGCGCAGGGTCGCGCAGGAGGCCGCCCCCGGCGCACTTGCGGTAGACCACCGGCGCGGGGCAGCCGAGGTTGAGGTCCACGGCGGCGACGGGGTATTTGGCCAGTTCGCGGGCGGCGCGGACGAGGTGGGGGATATCGTTGCCGATGAGCTGGGCGATGGCGGGGCGGCCCGTGGGGTTTTCGGTAATGGAAGCGAGAATCGTGCGGTCGAGGCGGGAGGTCGGCGTGACCCGGAAGTATTCGGTGTAATAGAGGTCCGCGCCGCCGTAGCGGGTCATCAGACGCCAGAAGGGCAGGTCGGTGACCTCCTGCATGGGCGCGAGCGCCAGCACCGGGGTGGGCTGGCGGAGGAGGTCTGGGAGAGAAGGCATTTTGGGGAGAAGCTTCAAGGAAGATTCGAGAAGCCAAGGAACCAGGAATTCAAGAACTCAAGGAAGGTTCAAAGTGCGATATCCAAGGGAAAGGTTGATTGGCATGGTAGCATTCCGGCAGCGATATGGACGAACGATTTGGAGATCCGGCCAGCCTGACGCTGCATCTGCGGCGGAAATTGCACGATGGACTGTGTCAACAGTTGGCCGGGAGCGAGCTGTTGCAAGCAGCGCTGGCGAACCGGTTGGAGGCGTTGCGGCGGAGCTGGCCCGAGACGAGTGAGCAGGCGGAACGGCTGCGGGAGATAGCCGCGGACGCACGGAAGGTCGCAGAGGTGTTGGGCGAGGCACTGGAAGAAGCCCGGACGATCATTCGGGAACTGGAATAAAATGGGTTTAACGCGGAGACGTGAAGAGGTGCGGAGGACGCGGAGAGGAGTGAGGCAAGGGTGGGTTCAGCGGCCTTCCTGGCGGGCCACGAATACCCCCATCAACACCAGCGCCACCCCCGCCGCCTGGAGCGCGCCGACCGACTCGCGGAGAATCAGCGCCGCCGCCAGCGCCGCCGTCACCGGTTGCACCAGCAAGCTGACCGACGCCACCGCCGACGGCAACCGCGCCAGCGCGAAAGCGATCATGCCCTGGCCGCCCGCGTGGACGATCCAGGCCAGACCGAGCAGCGTCCACCAGCCGGAGGCAGTTCGCGGCCAAAACCGTTCGCCGGAGAGCAGTGCGACCGGCCAGAGGCACACGGCGGCGGCGAGGCCGCTGCGCAACATGATGAGCAGCGTGCCGTGGCGGGAGCGCAGATCCTTGAGCACGAGCTGGTAACCGCCGTAGAACGCCGCCGTGACCAGCGCGAGGGCATCGCCAAGGAGGGCACGGGGCTCGAAATGGAAATCGCGGCCTACCAACAGGCAAGTGCCCGCCAGCGCGACCAACATCGCGCCGACAAACCGGCGGCTGACGCGGTGGCCGAAGATCGCCACGCCGAAGATCACGACAAACACCGGCGCGAAATTTGAGAGCAGCGTCGAGTTGGCCACGGACGTGAAGCGCAACGACCAATGCCAGAAGGCGAGGTCCGCCGCGAAGAGCAGTCCGGCGAAGGCCATCGGCTTCCAGGCGGCGGCGGGCCGGGGGAGCGGGTGGCCGGTGGTGGTGGGCGGCGGGGTGGTTTCCGCGCGGCGTCCGGGCCACGCAAAAACGACCCAGAGTAGGGGAAGGGAGAGCGTGACCCGCCAGAAAGCCGTGGCGACCGGGCCGACCTCACTCAGGCGCACAAAGATCGGCGCGAAGCCGATGGCCACGCCGCCCGCGAGCAGGACGAGAAAACTAGCCGTGGAGGAGCGTTGCGCCGCCGGGGACGGGGCGGGGTGTGAGGGTGGAGTGTTCAAGCGGGAGGAGAAGGGCTTGCAGGGAGTGCACGGAGTGCACTGAAAGAGGCGGGGGCGGGAGGTGGTGGGTGGTGGGGATTTCAACGCGGAGACGCAGAGGACGCGGAGGTTCGCAGAGGAAGAGGGGTCAGGCGGGCAGGAAGCAGCGGCAGAGGAAGCTGGAGCTTCCCAGCCAAGGGCGTTCCCAAGCTGGAGCTTGGGAACGAGGGCGTACGAAGAAGGAAACGAATTTATGAAACCGCCGGTTCCGCTTCCACTTGCTCGGCGACGGTTTCCCATTGTGCCGTGAGACGTGCAAGCAGGTCCGCGACGCCCATGAGTTCGCGGTTGAGCTGCACCGCGCGGCCCGGCTGTTCGTAGGTGGATTCCGCTTCGAGTTCGGCGGTAAGGGCCTGCTGGCGCGCTTCGAGGTTGGCGATTTCGCGCTCCAGTTTCTTGACGCGCTCCTCACGCTCGCGTTTCTCGCGCGAGACGGCGTTGCGGGCTTCGGCCTCGGCGCGTTTTTGCTCCTTGGATTTGCGGGCGGTGGGAGCGGGCGTCGAGGGGGGTGTGATAACCGCGGTAGGGGACGACCCAGATATAGGTAAGGCATTCGCGGCAACCAGCGCCTCGCGTCCGTCGACGGCACCGCGCTTCTCCAGATAGTAATCGTACCCGCCCGCGTAGGGGGTGAGCACGCCGTTGTCGATGTGCAGGACTTTCTTGGCCAGCGCGCGGATGAAGTGCACGTCGTGGGAGATAAAAATGAGCGTGCCCTCGTACTGGTCCAGCGCGCCGATGAGCGCGTCGATGCTCGCCATGTCGAGGTGCGTCGTCGGCTCGTCCATGAGCAGCAGGTTGGGCGGATCGAGCAGAAGCTTTACCAACGCCAAGCGACTTTTTTCGCCGCCGCTGAGCACGGCCACGGGCTTGAACACGTCGTCGCCCCGGAACAGGAAAGAGCCCAACACCGTGCGGGCAATTTGCTCGCTGACCGCGTTGGGCGTGTCCTGAGTCTCCTGGAGGATCGTGTT
Source organism: uncultured Chthoniobacterales bacterium (assembly GCA_964242205.1). GTDB lineage: Bacteria > Verrucomicrobiota > Verrucomicrobiia > Chthoniobacterales > SZAS-18 > CAHJWO01. The sequence goes on along the minus strand of CAXTBX010000019.1, from coordinate 9,898 downwards.
GCGTTCGTTGAGGTTTTCTACCCGGTACTGAGCGAAATAGCCGGTCTTGACGCTGCTGCCCACGACGCGTTCGCCACCCTGGAACGGCACGACCCCGGCGAGGATCTTGAGCAGAGTGGATTTGCCCGCGCCGTTGGGGCCGACGAGCACGATGCGCTCGCCGCGCTCGCAGGCGAAGTTCAGCTTCTCGTACACGACGTGGCCATTGGGATACTGCTGGCGCACGTCGGTGAGCGTGATGGCCTTGAGGCCGCTGCGAGCAGGCTGGGGAAAGCGGAATTTGACCGTCGCCGCCTCCGGCTCGGGCATTTCGAGCTTTTCCATCCGCGCGATCTGCTTGAGCTTGCTCTGCGCCTGACTGGCGAGGCTGGCCTTGGCGCGGAAACGGTCGGCAAAACGCTGGAGGCTTTCGATCTCTTTCTGCTGCGCCTTGTAGGCGTTGGTCTGTTGTTCGCGGCGGGCGGCGCGCTGGACGACGTAGCTGTCGTAATTGCCCCGGTAGAGGATCAACTTTCCGTAGGCGATCTCGGCGGTGCTGCCGGTGAGCTGGTTGAGAAATTCGCGGTCGTGCGAGATCATGAGGATCGCGCCGGGGTAGCCTTTGAGGTAACCCTGGAACCAGCGCAGCGCTTCGAGGTCGAGGTGGTTGGTCGGCTCGTCGAGCATGAGCAGGTCTGGCTCCTGCGTGAGCAGCCGCGCGAGGTGGGCGCGCATGACCCAGCCGCCGCTGAACGTGTTGGCGGCGCGCTCGAAATCGGTTTCCTTAAAAGCGAGGCCCTTGAGGATACGCTTGGCCTTGGGCGCAAGCGAGTGGGCGGCGTATTCGTCCTCGGCGTGGCTGGTGGCCAGGGTGAGGATGGACTCGCCGCCGACGGGCGCGCTCTCCTGCGGCAGAAAGCCAAGGGAGGAGCCGCGTTCGAGGATGACCTGCCCTTCATCGGGTGAGTTCTCGCCGAGGACGAGCGAGAAAAGCGTGGATTTGCCCGCGCCGTTGGGGCCGACGAGGCCGATGCGCTCGCCGCGGTTGACCTGGAGCGAGGCGTCGCGGAAAAGGGTGCGTCCGGCGTAGGATTTACTGAGTTGAGAGAGCGTGAGCATGGCAGCCGCGAAAACGAGCGCGTACCATGCTTGAGAATGGCCGGAGATGCAAACGGCGCCGCCTGCGGAGGCAAGAATTCAAGAATTCAAGAATTCAAGAACCCAAAGCTTCAAAGAAGGTTCAAGGTTCAAAGTTCGGGGAAGGTTCAGCGCAAGATTTAAGAGGGGCGTCGCGCGGGCGGGGGTTCCGGCTGCTCAAAGCGGCAGGGAAGTTAGAGCTTCCGAGCTGAGTGCTTTCCCAAGCCGGAGCTTGAGAACGAGGGAGGGTTCAAGGCAGGGGCAGCGCAACCGGTTACTTCGCCGGAACGATCACATCCTTATCTTTGTTGATGGCGTCGTAGGTAGCCTGGTCGATTCTCAGGTGCGACTTCACGAGCGCTTGAGGCGTGTGGGTAATCCATTCCGCCAGAGAGAGATCCGAATAATAGTTGCTCTTGAATATTTCGAGGAAAACGAGGTCCTCGTCGCCGGTGTTCTGGATGTAATGCCCCTGCGTGATGGGCGCGTAGCCCACGTCACCCGCCTGCACGTCCATCGTGCGCGCGCGGTTGCCCGCCGCGAAAAGGCACATGCGGCCCTGGCCCTTGACGTAGTATTGCCACTCGTCAGCGTTCGGGTGCCAGTGGAGTTCCCGGATGCCGCCCGGTTTCACGGTGACGATGGCGGTGGCGACCGTCGTGGAGATCGGGAAATTTTTGGAATCGACGATGATCAGCTCGCCGCTCTTGTTCTGCACCTTGGGCTTGGCATCGTTGAGGTGGAACGTGAACTTGGTCGGCGAATACCCCTTGTTTCCGGCGGCTTGGCGGCGCTCCTCTTCCAACGGCGCGGGCGGCGCGGCGAAGAAGATAAATTGCTCTTCCTTGGGCAAGTGCTCCAACTGCGATTCCTGCACGCCCAAACTCTTGGCCAAGACGTCCTTGGGCGTGCGCGCGACCCATTCGGAGATCAGGAACGTTTCGTACTCGGAGAATTTGCCGTCGTCAAATACCAGTAGGAACTCGCAGCCGTCCGGTTCGTGGCCCTGGATGGAATGAGGGATGCCACTGGGGAAATACCACATGTCGCCCGGGCCGATGTCGTCCACGAACGCCTTACCGTCGAAGTCGATGCAAGTGACACGGGCGCGGCCCGCGAGCATGTAGGCCCACTCGGCGGATTCATGCCAGTGCAGTTCGCGGCAGCCGTATTTTTGCAGGCGCATGTTGACGCCCGCCAAGTCGCGCGCCATCTCCAAATCCTTGATGGTGACCTGCCGCGCCCAACCGGCGGCGGACACTTTCTTGTGCGAGAAGCCGAAGGGGTATTTAAAGGGATCGATGTTGCCGTGGTCGGTCGCAGGCGGGAACACCTCGTTGGGGTTTTCGGCGTCGAGACCGGCGTTGACCGGACCGATGGATTTGAACTTTTCGGGGTTGTTGTCGGCCCTACCGGGTTCTTGGGCGTTGGAGGTGCCTTCGCCGCCCTGCTGGCTGCTGCCGGTCCCCTGTTGTTGGGCGCTGGCGTTGGCGGCGAGGAGCATGGCACCGCTGGCGGCAGCCGCTTTTTTCAAAAGGTCACGACGGGTAAGGGAGTCCATGGGGCTAGAGATGGGTTAGGATGAAGAGGGAATCGACTGCGCAGTGAAGAAAGAGTCCGGCCAAGCGGCATTCGCAAGTTGTCGGGGAGTCTCGCGCCGGGCTGAGGACAAAAAAGCGGGGCTGACACGGTGTGGCGCGTGTAGGTTGCGTGAATATGAATCGTGATGAGCGTTGGTCGCTGGTCGGCAAAAAAGCGTTGGTAACGGGTGGGACCAAGGGGATTGGGCGCGCGGTGGCGGAAGAATTTCTGGCGTTGGGTGCGGAGATTTTCATCACCGCCCGGGGAGCGGAAGAAATGTCGCGGATGCTGGCGGGCTGGCGGGAAGCGGACAAGGCGGCGCACGGGGTTGCCGCCGACATGTCCACGGCGGACGGCCGCCGCCGAGCCATCGACGCGGCGGCAGCGGTGTTCGGGGGGCGGCTGGACGTGTTGGTCAACAATGCGGGCGGCAACATCCGCAAAAAAGCACTCGATTATTCGCTGGACGAATTTGAGACGCTGATGACGCGCAATTTCACGTCGGCCTTCGAGATGTGCCGGCTGGCGCATCCACTGCTCAAACTCGCCGCCGCAGATCGCCGTGCGGACGGGGGCAGCGCGGTGGTCAACGTCGGCAGCGTGGCGGGGCTAACGGCCCTGCGCAAGGGCGTGCCCTACGGCGCGAGCAAAGCGGCGATGTCGCAGATGACGCGCGGCCTCGCGGGCGAGTGGGCGGCGGACGGCATCCGGGTCAACGCCGTCGCACCGTGGTACATCCGCACGCCGCTGGCGGAAACCGTGCTCAGGGATGAGGCGTACCACGCCGAGGTGGTCGCTCGGACACCACTGGGTAGGGTGGGCGAGCCGCGCGAGGTCGCCACGCTGGCGGCGTTTCTGGCGATGGGGGCGTCGAGCTATGTTACCGGGCAGACCGTCGCCGTGGACGGCGGGTTCCTGGCGTGGAGTTTTTGAGTTCGCAGCGGGGTCATGCCACGCTGTCCGGCGAAGTCTCCGGGTCGCCGCCGCTGCTCAGCGGCGTGGCGGCTGCCGCCACCTGGTCCGCACCCGCCGCCGTTGCCTGCACGCGGTATCCGGCCACGAACTGCTCGCGGAATTGCTGGAAGGTGCCCGCTTCCAGTTCGGCCCGCACACGGGTCATTAAATTTAGGTAGAAATGGAGGTTGTGGAGCGAGACGAGGCGCAGGCCGAGGATTTCTTCGGCCTTCAGCAGGTGCCGTAAATATCCCCGGCTGAACTCGCGGCACGCGGGGCATTCGCAGCCCTCCTCGATGGGGCTGCGGTCCATGATGTAGCGGTTGTTGCGCAGGTTGAGCGTGCCCGCCGCCGTGAACGCCGTGCCGTTGCGGGCGATGCGCGTGGGCAACACGCAGTCGAACATGTCCACGCCGCGCGCGACCATTTCGACCATCTGCGGCGGCGTCCCGAGGCCCATCGCATAGCGCGGCTTGTTTTCGGGCAGGAAAGGCTCGGCACGTTCGATGGCTAGCATCATCTCGTTCTCCGGTTCACCGACGGACACGCCGCCGACCGCGTAACCGTCCCAATCCATCTCCACCAGCGCGCGCGTGGCTTTCTCGCGCAGGTCGGCGAACGTCGCGCCCTGCACGATGCCAAAACGCAACTGCGGCTGGCCGGTCGTCTCGCTGTGCGGATGCGCCAGCGCCCAGTCGCGGCAGCGGCGTGCCCAACGCAGGGTCAGCTCAAGTGATTTGGCCGCGTAGTCGTGCTCGCAGGGGTACGGGGGGCATTCGTCGAACGCCATGTTGATGTCGCTGCCAAGCACGGATTGAATTTCCATCGCCGTCTCGGGTCCGATGAACGTCGGCGTGCCGTCGAGGTGGTTCTGAAAATGAACGCCCTCCTCGGTGATCTTGCGGATCTTAGCCAGCGAGAACACCTGGTAGCCACCGGAATCCGTCAGGATCGGACCATTCCAGCGCATGAACTGGTGCAGGCCGCCGAAACGGCGCATCACGTCCAAACCGGGGCGGACGAACAGGTGGTACGTGTTGCCGAGGATGACCTGCGCGCGCAGTTCGCGCAGTTCCGCCGGGCTGACGGCCTTGACCGTGCCCTGCGTGCCGACCGGCATAAAAATGGGCGTCTCGATGACGCCGTGCGCGGTGGTGAGGCGTCCGCGTCGCGCGCGGGAGTGGGGCTGGTCGGTGGATAGGAGCTGGAACATGGCTGATTACCCTTGGAAGGACGGTCAAAAGGCGGTACACTGCCGCCAAGGAGACTATCATGCAAACCGTCGAACCCATTGAAGAGGTCGAAACGAGCGAGTACGAAAGGGAAAGGGGCAAACCCATGCCAAATTTGAGCCACAGCAGGATCGAGGCGCGTCTTGGGGCCGCGCTTTTGGCACAGGAGGGTAATCGCTACATGGTTGGAGTCGAACTGACGTTACAGTTTGCAGACGGAACTATTCTGGCGCGTGGCATTGCCGTATTACCTGCCCGGCCTGTGAACTGGGGCCTTGAGCCAGCGCGGTGCAGTGAAATACCGATTTTGGTGGTTGAGATTGATTCCCCGACGCAGGGCTATCTCGAAGTGATGCGCAAACGCGATTTATATTTTGCGCAAGGGGTTGAGAGCGTCTGGGTGGTGCAGCCAGACATGCAATCAATCAGTATTTATCGGCCCAGCGAGCCTCGCCCGCATATCGTTCAGCGGGGGGAAGCGAAAGACCCCGCGACCGGAATGGCCGTTGGGCTAGAGAGCTTATTCGCCTGAGTGGGAAATCTAAAGAGCTGTCGCGCGCTCGCCTCGAATCAGGTCATTCAGCGTCTGCCGCTCGCGCACCACGCGTGCTTCGCTGCCGCTGACGAGCACCTCCGCCGCCAGCGGACGCGAGTTGTAGTTTGACGCCATCGTGAACCCATAAGCGCCCGCGCTCATCAGCGCGATCAACTCGCCCTGGCGCAGCGGCGGCAGTTCGCGCGCCTGCGCGAAGAAATCGCCGCTCTCGCACACCGGACCAACCACGTCCGCCGTCTCGCGCGGATCGTCCGCCGCCGGTTCGCTCACCGGCACTATCTCGTGATAGCCCTGATACAACGCTGGGCGAATCAAGTCGTTCATGCCCGCATCGACGATCACGAAACGCTTGCCGTGGTCACTCGTTTTCAGGTACTGCACGGTGCTCAGCAGCACGCCCGCGTTGCCGACCATGAACCGGCCCGGCTCCAGCAAAATCCGCAATCCCAGCGGTCGCAGCGCGGGCACGACGGCTTCGGCATATTGCTCGACGGTCAGCGACGGCACGGCTTCCGCCTGCTCCTGCTGCCACCACGCCTCCTGGCCGCTCTGGAGCGACGATTTATACACGATGCCCAACCCGCCGCCGATGCTGAAAAATTCGATGCCGTAATCGCGCTGCAACTCCGCCGCGACCGGCGCGACCTTGGCGACCGCCTTGGCGAACGGCCCGGCCTCGGTGATCTGTGAGCCGATGTGCATCTGCACGCCGCGCAGCCGGAGGTTTGGCATCCGCGCAGCGGCGGCGTACACCTCGCGGGCGCGCTCCAGGCCGACACCGAACTTGTTCTCGCTCTTGCCGGTGGAGATGTACTTGTGCCCGCCTGCTTCCACGTCCGGGTTGACGCGCAGGGCCACCGGCGCGCGGCGATTCAGTTCGCCCGCGACGGCGTTGATCATCTCCAGTTCGGCCTCGCTCTCGACGTTGAACGACAGGATACCCTGGCGCAGCGCGTACTCGATCTCGTCGCGCGTCTTGCCGACGCCCGCGAACGTGCAGCATTCCGGTTTGCCGCCCGCCTGGATCACGCGGAAGAGCTCGCCCGCCGAGACGATGTCGAAGCCGCTGCGCTCGCGCGTCAACAGGTCGAGCACGGCGAGGTTGCTGTTGGCCTTGACAGCGTAGCAAATGAGGTGGTCCAGCCCGGTCAGCGCCGCGTCGAGGCGGCGGTAGTGGTCGATGATGGTCTGCGTGCTGTAGACGTAAAGCGGCGTGCCGTGCGCGCGGGCCAGTTCGGCGAGGTCCACGCCTTCGCAACGGAGTTGGCCTTGGTGATAGTGAAAGGAGTGCATGGTAGAACGGCGCGAGTGTTGAAAACCGGGGCGACAAGTAAAGCGCGTTGGGTCGCGCGCGCAAGGCAGGGATCAGCGTCCAGATAGGGACGGCGGTCCTTCGCCGTCCGTGACTCGCACCGCAGGCGTACTCTGGAAGGGTATCAGCACCTATATCTCTCCTGCAGACTGCTGCTGGCGACGGCGTTCTGCGCATGGCGGACCCTGCTGACGCGCCGTCGGCAATGTCCCCTGGTCGAGTTGGCGGACGCCGTGGGTCGTGTAGCACTTCGTCGCGGCGAGTTTCCTGCTGACAGCGCTCTACGCGCGTTTTACTGGACGCGCCGCCGCGAGATGGACGAAGCAGCGCTGCCGTGACGCTCAGCGCGTCACGCCGAACTCCGCGCGCCGGTTCTTCGCCCAGGCGCTCTCGTTGGACGATGAATCAACCGGCATCTCCGCGCCGAAGCTCACCGTCTGGATGCGGCTCGGGTCCGCGCCGTCGGCGATGAGCGATTCGCGCACGGCACCGGCGCGTTTCTCACCCAGCGCGCGGTTGTATTCCGGCGTGCCGCGCTCGTCGCAGAAACCGGCGATGATAACTTTGTTTGACCCACTCTGTAGAAAGTCCGCCACCTGCCGCACGGTCCCGCGGTCCTCGCCGTCGATCTGGAAACTGTCGAAGGCAAAATGCACGGGCCGGAATCGGCTCTTGGACACGCTTGGGTCGAGGAACGACACGCCCTCGTCGCGGTTGGAGAGGGGAGTGCCGTTGACGCGGTCATTGTCGCCCGCGTAGGCGCCGCCTTCCTCGCCGTTGGCCCCGTTTTTGTGGGATTTACAGGCGGTGAGCGACGCGGCCAGGAGCGCAACGAGAAAGAGGCGGGAAAGTTTCATCGTAAGGGAGTTTAGGGAGAAAAGGAGAAGTCGTCCGCAGATTTCGCAGATTAGTTTTATCGGCTCCACGCCGGCTCGGAAACCTTGCCGACGTTGCCCGCCACGCGCGTTTTCTTCCCCGTGGGCACGTCGAGAATGTAGAGCGCGTCGCCCGCGCTGTAGAGCACGTGCCGCGAGTCCGCGCCCCACACCGGACCCTCGCCGTCCTGCGCCACGACTCGCGCCCCCCCACCGCCCAGGTCCATGATCGCGACCGCGAACCCGCCGCCCTCGCGCACGTTGAATGCCACGCGCTTGCCGTCCGGCGACCAATCCGGCTCCGTGCAAAATCCGAAGCCCGTGCCGACGTGGGAGCCGGTGCCCCCGCCCGCGCCGATCCGGTAAAGCTGCGGCTGACTGCTTCCGCTCGGAATGTAAGTGTAAATGATCTCGCCGCCGTCGGGCGACCAGGTAGGCGCGCTTTCCACACCGGGGGTATGGGTGAGCCGCCGCGCGTCGCCGCCGTGCGCGCCGACCACGTACAATTCTGGGTTGCCGTCCTTGCTGCAACTCAGCGCGATGCGTCCGCCGTCGCGCGAAAACGCCGCCCCGGTGTTCGTGCCGGGGAACTTGACGATGCGCTGCCGGTCGCCGCTGACCAGATCGACGAGGTAAACGTCGGGATACCCGCTTTTGTATCCGGTGTAGGCGAGGAGCCGCCCGTTGGGCGACAGTGCCGGGCCAACGGAGATGTTCGCGTCGCTGGTGAGCTGCTTGAGGTTCGCGCCGTCGGTGTCGCAAGTGTAGACCTCCTTGTGGCCGGTGCGCGTGCCGATGAAGGCGATTTTGCCCCCGGCGATACCGCGCTGTTTGGTCAAGGCGAGGACGATGTCGTCGGCGAACTGGTGCGCGGCGCTGCGGTCGGAACCGGAATACGTTTTTTCGAGCAACACGCCGCCGTTGCGGTCGGTGAGCGTGCCCTGCAAGCTGCCGCCTCCGGCCTGGCCCCGGGCGACGTAGGTCGAGGTGCTGCCGGGGCCGACGGTCAGCGCGAACGCCCCGGCCATGGTCAAATCGTCGCTGAGCACCTTGGTCGCCGCCCCGCCGGACACGCCACCCAGCGGATTGAGCGCGAGGCCGATCTGTCCGGCGCTTTTGCTGATGGTGATGGTCGGCACGTCCTCGGCGCGCAGCAGGGTGGCAGCGCAAAAAAGGCTCAGGACGAAAAGGGTAGAGAAGAAACGCATAGACGGGCGGTAAGGCTCAAGAATGCTGTGCACAAAAAGGGAAATCAACCGGCAAAAATTAGGATGGCCGGGGCGAGCGTGGGAACCTCAATCATCCGTGCGCTTGAAGGCAATGTTCAGTTCAAAATAACCCTTTTTTGCCAGTTCGGGCGGCAGCGGGTCGAACCGCTTGACCCGACCCACCGTGGCGAGCACCGATTCGTCCATGACCTCGATGCCCGAGGCGGTCGAAAGCGATGCCCCGGTCAATCGTCCATCTTTCTCGACGCGCAGGTGCAGGACGGAGGCGATGTTGCCGCCCACCGAGCCGCTGGCAACAGTGGGCTGGTCCCAGACGCTCTTGAGTCGTTCACCTAGAGCCGAACCGTATTCGCTGGCGATCTCGGCAGAATTTCCGTTCCCCACGCCGCTGCCCTTCCCGCTGCCCGAGCCTTTGCCGGAACCGTTGCCGCCGCCCGTGCCGCCGGAAGTTTTGCCGCCCCCGCCGTGGTGCAGCCCGCCGCCGTCGTCGGTGCCACTGCCTTCTCCGCCGGAGTCGTCGCCGCTGATGGCGGCCAGCGCCGCAGCCTTCTTGGCGGCGTCCTCGGCGGTGTCGGCGTGACCGGATTTCGCCGCGCCGGTTTTCTTGCCCGGGGCTGGAGTTGTTTTGGCCAGGAACGGTTCTTTTTTCGAGCCAGACGCCTCCGTTTTCGGCGTGGGCCTGGGCTTGTCCTCATCGTCATCGTCGGCAGTGGGTAACGACTTCTTTTCGGGAGGCTTTTCTTTCCTGGGCGAGGGGGTGGGTTCTTCCTTTGGCCTCTTGGGTTTGGGCGTTGGGGTCGGGGTGGGCTTGGGGGTCGGTTTCGGCGTGGGCTTGGGAGTGGGGGCGGGTTTCGGGGTCGTCTTGGGTATCGGGGTCGGTGTGGGGGTGGCTTTGGGTGCGGGTGTCGGCGTGGGCGGCACCGTGGGCGGTGTAGTTGGCGCTCTGGTGGGCATGGGAATTCCCGAGTTCGAAGCCAAGCGGTATGAAGGCGCGGTCAAAGATGGAGGCACTCTTCTTTCCGTGCACTGCGACACCTCCGAGG
>CAXTBX010000018.1:0-53376 GCA_964242205.1 uncultured Chthoniobacterales bacterium | reverse complement strand
ACCTTAACAAATGGCCGCGCCAAAGCGGACATCAATTACCTGAAGGTCTATAAAGGGGTCACTTGATCCCGGTCAGCGCAGTCGCGCCGTCGGAGGCAACCGGCGTCAACGGCTTGACCAACACCTTGGAATGCCGTCCGCTCGCCTCGTACTTTTCGCGGCGCACGGCGGGCAGGTCGGACGGCCCAGCCTCGTGGAAACCGCCCTTTTGCTGTAAGTAAACGAAGGCTTGCGTCGAAAGAGCAAACATCTCCTTGAATCCTTCCTTGCGCGCGAGGTCTTCGACGAACGTCATCAGCTTGCGGCCATGGCCCGAATTCTCGCGCGTGCGGTTGACGTAAAGACACGCCAGCTCTGCCTTGCCCTCTTCTGGGTATGGATGGAGCGCGATGCACCCGGCAAGGTTGCGGTCGATCTCCAGCACCCAGTAGTCCTCGATGCGCGTGAGGATGTCCTGGCGCGTGCGGTGCACCAGTTCCTCGTTCTGCACGGACTGCCGGATGAGCGACATGATGCGGCGCACGTCGGATTTCTTCGCGCGGCGGATGTGCTGGTATTCGTTGGAGTGGACCATCGTGCCGACGCCCTCGCTGCTGAAGAGTTCGGCCAGCAGCGCCTCGTTGGCATGGCCGTCGAGCAGGTGCACACGCGGCACGCCCTGGCGGCAGGCGCGCGCGGCGGCTTCGAGCTTGAGGTCGAGCGGGCGCTGCATGGCATGGCCGCGATGCCGTTTGACGAGAGCATCCGCTTCCTCGACGGAAAGTTGCCGGACCAGATGGCCGTCGTTTTGCAACGCGCCGTTCTCGCACAGAAAGATGATCTTGGCGGCCTGCAAGGCCTCGGCCACGTCCACGGCCACGGCGTCGGAATTGAGCCGATAGGTCTTGCCGTCGCCGTCGAAGCCGAGCGGCGGGATGACCGGGATGATGCCCTGGTCGAGAAAAAGCTGGAGGCTGACGGCATCGACGCGGTCCACCTTGCCGGTGTAGAGCTGATCGACGCCGCCGAGGATACCCGCCGGATACGCGATGACGGCGTTGGCGTAGGCGGCGCGCAGGTCGACGCTGGTCAAGCCCTCCATGATCTCGTGCGTGACGCGCGTGGCGGCGTCGAGCGAGATCTGGAGCGTGGCATCGTCGGTGATGCCGCTGCCGTCGGAGTTGGAGAGCGGCGTGCCCGCGGCGGCGGCGCGGGATTCGATCTGGTGGCGCGCGCCGTGGACGAGGGCCACCTTGATGTTGAGCGAGCGCAGGACAGCGATGTCCAGCAGGACGTTGGAAAAATTTTCCGAGTCGATGATTTCGCCATCGATGGCGACGACGAAGGTGCGCTCGCGGAAGCGGGGAATGTATTGGAGGATGCCGCGAAGGTCGGAAACGTGCATGGCCGGAGGATGAATTTAACCCAGCTTGTGCCGGGGGCAACGGCGGCGCGCGGAGAATCTGACTACAAGAGCGGACGAGCAGGCTTGGCAGAATAATCTGGCGCGGAATCCGGCGGGCGTGGTAATGATTGTCAGCGGTCGCGTGGGAAGATATATTACGGGTATGATTGGCGACATTCGCAACCATCTGGACAGACAACCTTTCGTTTCATTCACCATCAACATGGCGGACGGTCGCCGCATCCGCGTGCCAACCCGCGACCACATCCTCCTCAATGGCAACCGCGTCATTGTCTCGCTCGACAACGACAATTATGACGTACTGCCCGGTTTACTGATGAGTGGCTTGACGGTGGACGCTTCGGCTGCGGTGGCCGGGTTGCCGTGAAGCCATCCACCCCACCCGGCGGCGAACTACGCGCGAAGATTCTGCGCCTGCTCGACTCCCCGAAGTATCAGCCGCTCGACAAGGTCGAACTCACCAAGAAACTCGGCCTCAAGGCCGACGACCGCCACGACCTCAAGGAACTTCTGCGCCTCATGGAGCAGGAAGGCGCGGTCGCGCGCATCAAGAAAGACCGCTACGTGCGGCCCGACGCGGCGGACCTCTTCCCCGGCGTGATCCATTTCAACGACAAGGGCTACGCCTTCGTCATCAGCGAAAAACCGGGGCAGCCGGACCTGTTCATCACGGCGGAAAACACCTGGGTCGCCCTCCACGGCGACCGCGTCCTGGCGCGCGTCAACCGCGAGGGCTACGTCGATGCCAAGGACCGCCGCTATCGTGCCCCGGGCGCGGGTCAGCGCAAGGAAGGCCGCGTCATCCGCATCCTCAAGCGGGCGAGCGAAACAGTGGTCGGCACGCTGCAAAAATCGCGGCAGTTTTACTACGTCGTCGCGGACGATCCGCGCTTCATCCACAACGTCTACGTCCACCCGGAGCAGACCACACCCGCCAAGCGCCCCGACGTGGGCGACAAGGTCGTCGTGCGCCTGGAGCCGTGGGAGATGCGCCACGTCAACCCCGAGGGCAAGATCATCGAGGTGCTCGGCCCGGCGGCGGCGGCCGGCGTGGACATGCTGTCCATCATCCGCAAGTTCTATCTGCCGGAGGAGTTTCCGCGCCCGGTCATGCAGGCGGCGGCCGACATCCCCGAGGTTGTGGACGAGGCCGAATCGCTGCGGCGCGAGGACCTGCGGCAGGACTACATCATCACCATCGACCCCGACGACGCGCGCGACTTCGACGACGCCATCCGCGTGGAAGAATTACCCAACGGCGGGTGGCGGCTCGGCGTGCACATCGCCGATGTGAGCCACTACGTGCCCGTGGGCGGCGCGCTGGACCGCGAGGCGTTCGCGCGCGGCAACAGCGTGTACCTCGCCGACCGCGTCATCCCCATGTTGCCCGAGCGCCTGAGCAACGGCGTCTGCTCGCTCAAGCCCAAGGTGGATCGGCTGACTTATTCGGCGTTCATCGAGTTCGGCAAGGCGGGCGGGATTCGCAACGTGCGCTTCGCGCGAACGGTCATTTGCAGCGCCGCGCGGCTGACGTACCGCGAGGCGTTCGCGCTGTTGCAGGGCTCCCCCAAGGCGTCGCCGCTGGCGGCGGCGCTGCACCGCGCGTGGCGGCTGGCGTCGCTGCTGCGCGAGAACCGGTTCAAAAATGGGTCGCTCGAACTCGACATGCCGGAGGTTAAGGTTCACCTCGACAAAAACGGCAAGCCCGTGCGGCTGGAAAAGATCGAGAACGACATCAGCCACCAGCTCATCGAGGAATTCATGCTGGCGGCGAACGAGGTCGTCGCGCGCGAGTTGAAAAACCGCAACGTGCCCACGCTGTACCGCGTCCACGAGGACCCGGACGCTGACCGCTTGCTGGAGTTCCGCGATTTCGTGGCGAGCTACGACTACCGCGTCGGCGACCTGACCTACCGGCCCGAGTTGCAGAAGCTCCTGCGCGCGGTCCGTGGACAGCCGGAGGAAGAGGCGATCAAGCTCGGGCTGCTCAAGAGCCTCAAGCGCGCCGCCTACGACGTGACGCCTTTGGGTCATTATGGATTGGCGAAGGTGAACTACACGCATTTCACGAGTCCCATCCGGCGCTACGCCGACCTCGTGGTGCACCGCACGCTGGCGCTGCTCACGGGCGAGGAAAAACGCACGCGGGTCAGCGCGGCGGACCTCAACGCCGTGGCCGCGCACATTTCCGGCACGGAACGCGTCGCGGCGGAAGCCGAGCGCGAATCGACCAAGCTCAAAAAGCTGGAATATTTCCAGAATCTGCTGCACGAAAGGACGATGGACTCCGGGGACGAGCCGACCACATTCCCGGCGAAGATCGTGGACGTGCGCAACTATGGATTGCTGGTCGAGTTGCCCGAAATTGTGTTGAGCGGCCTGGTTCACGTTTCGGAATTGGACGACGATTTCTATCAGTTCGACCCGGTGCGGTTGCGGTTCGTCGGCAAGCGTCGGCGGAAGGTTTACGGGATCGGCGACCATCTGCGGGTGGAGGTGGCCAACGTGGACACGTTCAAGCGGCAGGTGGATTTCCGCGTCGTTTCCGGCGGCGAGGAAGAAGAGATCGTACCGCTTACAAAGCGGCACCCGGACGAGCCGCCGGACAAGCATTTCGGCGCGCCCCGGCGCAAGCCGACCGGGTTTCAGTCGCGCAAAAAAAGAAGGTAGGGGGCCCTCTCCGAGGGCTTCCCTGACCCACGCCGCAGGCGCATCTGCATCTATTTCCTCCCCCCTTGTGTCCTCGGTGGTCAACCTACCCTCGACTCTGTTCTCGTCACCCCCAACGCCTCCACCGCGCGAATGTGCTCCGCGGCCTTCTCGCGGTTACCCAGTTCGCGGTGCAGCGTCGCCGCCCAGCGGTGTGCGTCGTGCTGGTCCGGTGCCATGCTGAGCGACGTTTCAAACGCCTGCACCGCGCGCGCCTGATCTCCCAAGCCCACCAGCGCCAGCCCGAGATGGAAATGCGCCTTCGGAAAAAAGTGCAACCGCCCCACCGCGTCCAGGGCGGACTGCGCCGCCTCGTAAAACTGCCGCTTTTCCAAGTGAACCGTGGCCAAGCCGTCGTGGGCTTGCACGTCGTCGGGATCGCGCTCCAACGCCCGGCGGTAAGCGTCCTGCGCGGCGTCCCATTCCCGGGTAAACACGTAGGCGTCGCCGCGCAGAACCGCCGGTCCGGCGGCACCCGGCGCGAGCCGCTCGGCCTCCGCGAAATGCCGTTGCGCCTCGTCCGCCTTCCGCAGCGAAAGCAAAGCCGAACCGAGTAGGATCAGGCGGGTCGCTGACCCGTCGCTTTCCTGGTCGGAGCGTGCTGCCAGCAGGGCGGCGCAATCGGCGGCGCGCCCGAGGTCGTGGTAGCATTGGCCGAGCAGGAGCGCGGCGCGTCCGTCCGCCGGGCGTTCGGCGTGGAGCGCCTCCAGCAGCGGCAGCGCCGGGGCGGGGCGGCGGGTGCTCAGGTAAACGGTGGCCAGCGCGAGCCGCGTCTCCCAGTCGGCGTCGTCCGCGTTGCGCCGGGCGTCGTCCGAGAGGGGATCGAGATAACCCAGCGCGACGAACTGCTCGATCACCGCGCGGCCTGCGGCGGACCCGGTTTCGACGGGGGCGGCGGGCGCGCTGCCGTCCTCCCACGTCGGGATGCGCCAGGGCGTGGGCGGCTCCTCGAAAGCGTCCACCATCACGCGTCCGTCCATGTCCTCGCCCACGGGCAGGCCGAACATCGTCAGCACGGTCGGCGCGACATCGAGGATGGACGCGCCGTACACCCGTTCGTCGCGCTTCAGCCCCGGACCCGCCGCGCAGAACAGACCGAGCGTCCGGTGCCACGCGGCGTCGAGCGCCATCGGCTGGTCCCCGCCTGTGATGGCCGGACGCTGCCCGTCGCAGTGGAAGCCGTGGTCGGCCACGACGAGCACGGTTGCTTCCGGTCCGGCGAGCGCCAGCAACCGCGCCAGCATCAGGTCGTGAAACTGGTACGCTTTCGTCATGAGGCCGGCGTACCGCTCGAAGTCCCCCTCACTGACGCCCGGCAGCCGAGGCGGGTGATACGGCATGAAGTGGTGCCCGAGCACGTCGATCCCGTCGAAATACACACCCAGGAAATCCCACGGCTCGTTTTGCAGGATGGTCGTGGCAACCGCCTGCACGGAAGCCGTGCGCGCGAGTTGCCGCGCCAGCAGGGCGGGCCGGTGATCCACGCGGCGGTCGATGCCGTCCAACCCGGGAAGGAACGCGCGCAACTGCTCGTCGTGGATGGACCCCGGCGGCACCACCAGCGCCGCCAGCGCTTCCGCGAGTTCGGCGGGCGCGACGCTGCCCGGCGGCGGTTCGCCCTCCTCGAAAAACCGGTTAGAAACCGCGACGCCGCGCAGGGCTTCGGCGGGATGGCTAGCGTACCAGTTGACGACGTGCGCGTTCAGTCCCCGCGCGTCCAGCAGGTTCCACAACGCCCGCGCCCGCCGGGACGCCACCGAAACGGGGCGCACCCCCAGTTCCGGATTCATGCGGTCGGCTTCCAGGAAGCCGAGCACGCCGTGTTTGTCCGCCAGTTTGCCCGTGGCGATGCTCGTCCAGAGCAGCGGCGAGAGCGCAGGCTGGAGCGTGGCGACGTTGCCCATCACGCCGCGCTCCACCAGCGAGGCGAGCGCGGGTAATCCGCCCGCTTCGAGCAGGGGCAGCGCGAATTTCCAATCGGCGGCGTCCCAGCCGACGAGCAATACCTTGCGCCGGGGCGCGGTGTCAGCCATCTGCAAAATCTGCGGACAAAACAAACGGCGGCGGGATCATCAACCCCGCCGCCGTGGCTAGAATTGCTCTTCCGGTCCGCTCAGGCGGCCTTACGGCGGCGCCACGCGGCGGCGGCCCCCACCGCGCCCACGGCCAGCGCCGCGACGGAGGTCGGTTCCGGGACCGCGCCCGCGCCCGCCGTGATCCCCGCGCCAGTGTTCTCGTAAGCCACTCCGAGCAAACGGATCGGGTCCGCCGCCGTGGGCCCCGCCGCCGGGACGGAGATCAACGCCCAGCCGTATTCCGTGGTCGCGCCATTGAGGAATTTGAAACCAAGGTAACCGGTGCTGCTCGGAGCCCATTGGGTGCCTGTGGCAACGGTCAGCGCGGATGGCGTAGCGCTTGTGCCGTAGGTGGCAGCGGCGTCAATCGGCGCGTTGAGCGCCAGTTCCAACGGGAAATTCCCCGTGGCGGTCGAAACGAAACGGTTGACGGTCGAACTGGTCGGGTACAGCCAGGCGCGCGCGGCCGTGGTACCCCACAGGTTCAGGAGCGGAGCGGCGGTGTCACCACCCTGCGCGCCGGCTGCGGTGGTGCTGTAGGTGAAGCTGGACAGATTGATGAACGCTCCGGTGGAGGTAGGCGGGATCGCCTGGTTCAACTGCCCGCTGTAAACGATGGCGGCCTCCGCTTGTGGCACAACGGCCAGGGCGCACGCCCCGGCCACGGCGAGCGTGGAATAGGTGGTGAGACGATTCTGCAAAGACAGGTTTTCCATGGGTCCCTTGGTCATATGTTTAAGCAAATGTTACTGATTTCCTCTTGAATGATGCCCGCCGGGCGTCCGCTCAATTCGCTGAACCGACGCAACCGCCGTGGGTTATGGGAAAATTCCGGGCGTTGAACAAGAAAAAATTGCGGCGAACACAAATTTGTCCGCCGCTTGTCCAGGAATCCGCTACACGCCCAGTTCCGCCTTGGTTTCCGTGAAGGCGCGAATGGCGAAATCCAGGTCTTCCCGCGTGTGCGCCGCCGAGACCTGCGTGCGGATGCGCGCCGTGCCCTCCGGCACCACCGGGTAAAAAAACCCGACGACGTACACGCCCTTTTCCAGCATCCGCGCCGCGAAGCGCTGCGAGAGCGCCGCTTCGCCGAGCATCACCGGCACGATGGGGTGCGTCCCCGGCTTGATGGTCAGCCCAGCCTTGACGATTTCCGCCCGGAAATAACGTGTGTTGCCCTCCAGCCGGTCGCGCAGCTCCGTGGAGGCCGAAACCATTTCGATGGCCTTGAGCGACGCCGCGACGACGCACGGCGCGACCGTGTTGGAAAACAGGTAGGGCCGCGACCGCTGGCGCAAGAGGTCCACGACGGGCTGCCGGGCGCTGGTGTAGCCGCCGCTGGCACCCCCGAGCGCCTTGCCCAACGTCCCGGTGATGATGTCCACCCGGCCCATGACGCCGCAATGCTCGTGCGTGCCGCGCCCGGTCTTACCCAAGAACCCGGCGGAGTGGCAATCGTCGATCATCACCAGCGCGTCGTACTTGTCGGCGAGGTCGCAAATCGACTTTAGATCCGCGATGGTGCCGTCCATTGAGAACGAGCCGTCCGTGGCGATGAGCCGGTGGCGCGCGCCGCTGGCGGCTTGGAGCTTCGCTTCCAGGTCGGCCATGTCGTTGTGCGCATAGCGGTGGCGCTGCGCCTTGCAGAGACGGATGCCGTCGATGATGCTCGCGTGGTTGAGCGCGTCGCTGATCACGGCATCCTCGGGGCCGAGGATCGTCTCGAACAAGCCGCCGTTGGCGTCGAAACAGGACGGGTAGAGGATCGTGTCCTCCATGCCTAGGAAGCGGCTCAGGGACGCTTCAAGATCCTTGTGAATTTCCTGCGTTCCGCAGATGAAGCGTACGCTGGCCAGGCCGAAGCCCCATTCGTCCAGGGCGTGCTTGGCGGCGGCGATGATTTCCGGGTGGTCCGCCAGGCCCAGGTAGTTGTTGGCGCAGAAGTTGAGCACTTCCTTGCCGTCGCTAGTGGCGATGTGGGCGCTCTGCGGGGTGGAGATGATGCGTTCGCGTTTGTAGAGGCCGTGCGCGTCGATGTCGGCCAGGGTGGCGGTGAGCTGGGTGTCAAAGGAGGACATGGCGGAAGGAAGGCGGAAGGCGAAAGGCGAAAGTAGGATTTCATCATCCATCGCACGGTTTTCGATTCGCGCACATCTGTTCCAAGCGTCCTGCGTCATCTGCGTCATCCTGCGCCATTTTTTCTCGGCTTTGCCTCTAAGAAAAAACCTTTTTTGTGAGCCACAAGCAGGCGGACTACTCAGCGCGAAGCCCGAAAGAAAACAGCGAGGTATTTCCGTGCGTCCCCCGTCGCGCGCGCCTTCGTTTAAGATGGAAACATCTTTCCCGCCTTCCTGAATATGAACTCCACCCGCCGTTCCTTCCTGAAAGCCTCCGGGGCCGTTGCCGCCGGGCTCGCCGCCGCTCCCACGTTCCTCTGCGCCGCCGGAGCCGACACCGACACCGCCAAGAAGGCTGAAGCCGTCAACACCCAGATCTCCGCGCCCGGCGATTTGCCGTTTCTCTCCGGCCCCATGCCGGGCGAGGTCCGCAAGGGCGATATGATTTACCGTCCGCTCGGCTCCACGGGCGAGCTGGTTTCCTTGATTGGCATGGGCGGCTTCCACTTGGGCAAACCGGCCACCGATGACGATGCGGTCAAGCTCATCCACGCCGCCATCGACGCGGGCATCAACTTCATGGACAATTCCTGGGACTATAACCTGGGAACCAGCGAGCTGCGCGCGGGCAAGGCCTACAAGCAGGGCAACTACCGCGACAAGGTTTTCCAGATGAGCAAGATCGACGGGCGCACGAAAAAGTCCGCCATGCGGCAGGTCGAGGAAAGCCTCGTGCGCATGGGCACGGACCATCTGGACCTAGTGCAGCACCACGAAATCATCCGCATGGAAGACCCGGACAGCATCTTCATGGAAGGCGGCGCGATGGAGGCCCTGGTCGAGGCGAAGAAGCAGGGCAAAGTGCGGTTCATCGGCTTCACCGGGCACAAGGACCCGCTCATGCACCTGCGGATGCTCCAGGTCGCCAAGGAAAACGATTTCCACTTCGACACCGTGCAAATGCCGATTAACGTCATGGACGCGCATTTCCGTTCGTTCGCCGCACAAGTGCTGCCGGTTCTGTTGAGGGAAAAGATTGCCCCGCTGGCGATGAAGACCTTCGGCGACCATTACATCCTCGACGCGGCGAAACAGGCCGGGGTGGACCCGGTCGAAATGCTCCATTTTTCGATGAGCCTGCCGGTGTCGGTCGTAATCACGGGCATCGACAAGCCGGAGATTCTCGACCAGGCGTTGCAGGCGGCGAAGACATTCAAGCCGCTCGACAAAGGGGCCGTCGCCACACTCTTGGGCAAGACAAAGTCCGGCGCCAGCAAAGGGGAGGCGGAGCTTTACAAGACGACCTGGCACTTCGACAGCACAGCGCAGAATCCGGACTGGCTCGGCTTGAAGAAAGAGCAGTCGGCTTGATGGCGGACCGCTAAGAGGATTTGATAAACGAGCCGCGCGCGAGGCTTGTCGTTGAGAGGCGCGGAGGCTTAACCTTCGTCATGCCGAGTCCTTTAAGCCGTCTGTCGTTCACCGCCCTATTCCTGCTGAGCGTCATCGCGGCGGGCGGCGCCCGCGCCGAGAACAACGCGGCCCTGGGGCCGTTCGACGTTCGCGTTTACGGCGCGGCGGGCGACGGCAAAACGCTCGACCATCCGGCCATCAACCGCGCCATCGCCGCGGCGCGCGACGCGGGCGGCGGCACGGTGCGGCTCCCGGCGGGAAACTACCTCTGCTTTTCAGTCCATCTGCAAAGCAACGTCACGCTGCAATTCGAGTCGGGCGCGACGATCATCGCCGCCGACCCTGCCAAGGACGGCGGTCGCTACGACCCGCCCGAACCCAACGAGCCAGCGGACCTCTACGAAGACTTCGGCCACAGCCATTGGCGCAACAGCTTGCTCTGGGGCGAGAACCTCGAAAACGTCGCCATCGTCGGCCCCGGCCTGATCCATGGACGGGGGCTGAGCAAAGGCGACACCGGACGCGCCGACGAGCCCGGCGCGCCCGCCCGCGATTTCTCCGGACAGCCGTTCGATTATCCCAACGCGCGAGACACCTTGCGCGACGGCATCGGCAACAAATCCATCGCCCTGAAAAATTGCCGGAATGTGGCCCTGCGCGATTTTTCCGTCCGGCACGGCGGCCACTTCGCCATCCTGGCCACCGGCGTGGACAACCTCGACATTTCACATCTCAAAATCGACACCAACCGGGATGGCATGGACATCGACGCCTGCCGCAACGTCCGCGTCACCGATTGCAGCGTGAACTCCCCCTGGGACGACGCGATCTGCTTGAAAAGCTCCTACGGCCTGGGCAGCGTCCGCGCGACGGACAACGTCACGATCAGCGGCTGCTACGTCGCGGGCAGTTTCCGGGAGGGCGCGCTGCTTGACGCGACCTGGCGACGCTTCGGGCCGGAGGAAAGAATCTCGCGCAACGGGCGAATCAAATTCGGCACGGAATCCAACGGCGGCTTCCGGCGGGTGACGATCACGAACTGCGTGTTCGAGGGCTGCCAGGGGTTGGCCATCGAAAGCGTGGACGGCGGGGTCATCGAGGACGTGACGGTCAGCAACCTGCCGATGCGCGACATCGTGTCCGCGCCGATTTTCATCCGGCTGGGCAGCCGCCTGCGCGGACCGGAGACCCCGCCGGTCGGCGCGATCCGGCGGGTCGTCATCAGCAACGTGACATATTCCGGCGCGAACGGCCGTTACGACTCGATTTTGAGCGGCGTGCCGGGACATCCGCTCGAGGACATTCTCA
This sequence comes from uncultured Chthoniobacterales bacterium, assembly GCA_964242205.1. GTDB lineage: Bacteria > Verrucomicrobiota > Verrucomicrobiia > Chthoniobacterales > SZAS-18 > CAHJWO01. The sequence goes on along the minus strand of CAXTBX010000018.1, from coordinate 42,349 downwards.
TTAGCAACGTGCAGGGAGAGCACGAGGGCGGGGGCAGCGAGGAAGACGCGCGCCGCCAACCGCCGGAGAACGCGGATAAATACCCGGAACCAGGGATGTTCGGCGCGATGCCGTCGTGGGGTTTATACGCGCGGCATTGCGTGGAGTTGAAAGTCCGGGACGTGGGGATGCGGCTGGCCAAGCCGGACCGGCGCCCGTGCGTCGTGCTCGACGACGTAACCGATGCAGAATTCGACGGGTTGAAGACCTCGCCGCGTGGCCCGAGCGCGGACCAAGTTTTCGTGCTGCGGAACGTCAGAAATTTCACGCGCCGCGCGTGCACTGGCTTGGCGGATGTCGTCGACGATGTCAAAGCCGGCGGGCAGTAAGATCTTGCGATGACGGGCGTTGGCGCGAGTCGAATCCGCTTCCCGCGCGGGGACGCGTTGCTTTATCATCCGCCGCGCATGGAACTTCCTTTTTCTGGGCGGCCCGCCTTGCTCGCTTTCGTTGCGTTGGCGGCGGCCCTCGGCCTCGCGGGCTGCGGCACGACGCATCCGCTCCCGCCCTACGAACGGCCGCTGGCCCGCGCGGAATACCAGATCGTCCGCACGACCGCCTACACGCACACGGAATCCGACCACCTCGCCTACGGCAATCACAACGCCATCGGCGGCGTCCTGCGCGCGGCTGGCGCGCCTGGCCCCGCGCCGAGCATGGCCGCGGACGCCGCCGCGCCGCCGTTCGGAAATGGACAGGCCGCCTACGGCTTTCAACGCGGCGCCTACATCAGGCCGGTCGCAAATTTCACCGCGCCGTCCCCCGGGGCCGCCGTGTGCGGCAGCGCGGCGGCGGACTGGTCGCGCTGGCCGGTGGGGACGGTATTTCAGCTCGCGTCCACGGGGCAGATCTACCGCGTGGACGACTACGGCTGGGCGTTGGCCGGACGCAACACCATCGACCTCTACCAGCCGACCCGCGCCGCGATGAACGCCTGGGGCGTCCGGCGCGAATCGCTGCACGTCCTGCGCTGGGGCAGCAAGGAAGAAAGCCTGCGGCGGCTGCGTGGGCACCAGGGCTACCGGCACATCAAGCGGATGGTGCTGGAATTGGAAGGCCGCGACCGCGCCGCCGCGCGGCTGGATTAACGATGGAAACCATCCGTTGCGAGACGCGCGTGCGCGCCCCGGCGGAGCGTTGCTTCGACCTGGCGCGCAGCGTCGATCTGCACGTCCATTCGTCGCCGGAAATCGGCGCGCGGGCGGTGGGCGGCCGGCGCGCCGGGTTGTCCGGGGAAGGGGACAGCACCGTGTGGTCGGCGCGGTTCTTTGGACTGCGTTTTCCGATGACGACGCGCATCGAACATTTTGACGCGCCGACAGGCTTCGACGACCGGATGACGCGCGGTCTGCTGCGGCGGTTCGGCCATGTTTACCGCTTTCGACCGTTGCCGGAAGGAGGTTGCGTGATGTCCGACGAACTGACCGTCGAAGCACCGTTCGGCCCGCTGGGCTGTCTGGTCGAGTGGCTCTACCTCGCGCGCCGGATGCGGCGGCTGGCGCGCCTGCGTTTGGAGCGCATCAGGCGGGTCGCGGAGGGCGAGGATTGGCGGCGCTACGTTCCCGCCAACGCCGACACAGATCGCGCGCCGCTGCCGCCCAGTCCGTGAACTCGAAGCGAAACCCGCTGCGCTCCAGCCGGGTCGAGACGACGCGGCGGCTTTTGAGGATGAGTTCCGTTTCCGTGCGCATGAAAAACGCGCCGACCTCCAGCATCCACCGGCTCGCGGGCAGCCCGAGCGGCATCCCCCAAGCGCGGCGCAGGTCGCGCATGAACTCCGCGTTCGGCAGCGGGCGGGGCGCGGCGATGTTCACCGGGCCGCTCAGCTCGCCGTGCTCGATCAGCCAATAGACCGCGCGCACGAAGTCGTCCTCGTGGACCCACGAAACGAACTGCCGTCCGTCGCCGTTCGCACCGCCCAACCCGAGCCTGACCAACCCGAGCAGCACAACAAACGCGCTGCCGGGGTCAGCGTTCATCGTGATGGCCGAGCGCATCAGCACGAGCCGCGTGCGGGAGAGACCGGCGGCGACCTCTTGCGCCGCGCGTTCCCAGCTTTTCGCCACGTCGATGGAGAAATTCCAGGTGTCCGGCGCGCCCGGCTCGTCCCCGCCAAGACGGCTCGTTTCCTCGTCGTGGGGCGCGTCGTAGCGGTGCGAATAAATCGTCGCCGTGCTCGCTTGTAGTCAGACGCGCGGCGGCTGTCGGCAAAGGGCAATGGCCTGCCCGACCAGATGCGTCGAGTTGACCCGCGACTCCTTGATGATGCGCCGGTTGGCCGGGCCGTACCGGCAATTGACGCTGCGTCCGGCGAGGTTGATCCCGGCGTCCGCGCCTTCCAGCATGTCCGACAAGTTGGACGGCGTTTCGTCTCAGAACGCCGTGCGCCAGAGCCGCTTTTCACCGTTGGGTCCGGCGACCTCATGAAAGCACGCCATTTCTTCCGGATACACTTCCATCCCGGCGTGCTTCAGGTTCCGGGGAAACTGGCGGCTGAGCACGGTCACCTCATGGCCGTCCCGCGCGAACGCCCGCGCGAGCACGGTCCCAACCTGCCCGCTGCCGCCGGGGATGACGATTTTCATGCCGGGTCAGTTCGCCCAATCCAGCACGATTTTCCCGCTGCGGCCGGAGCGCATTAGCTCGAAGCCTTCCTCGTATCGTTCGTAGGAAAAGCGGTGCGTGATGACGGGGGAGATGTCGAGCCCGCTCTGGATCATGGCGGTCATCTTGTACCAGGTCTCGTACATCTCGCGCCCGTAGATGCCTTTGATCGTCAACCCATTGAAAACGACGGCGTCCCAGTCAATCGCGCCCGCCTCGCCGTGGATGCCGATGCCCAGCAGGGCGATTTTCCCGCCGTGGCACATGTTGGCGATCATGGATTTGAACGCCGTTCCGTTGCCGCTCATTTCCAGTCCCACGTCGAAGCCTTCCTTCATGCCGAGATCGCGCTGCACGTCCGCGAGCGATTCCTTACTCACGTCCACCGCCCGCGTCGCGCCCAGCTTGGTCGCCAATTCGAGCCGGTAGGGATTCACGTCGGTCACGACGACCGAGCGCGCCCCGGCGTGCCGGGCGACCGCGGCCGCCATGCAGCCAATCGGCCCCGCGCCGGTGATAAGCACGTCCTCGCCGAGCACATCGAAGCTCAGGGCGGTGTGGACGGCGTTGCCCAGCGGGTCGCAGCAACTCAGCACTTCCAGCGGGATGTTCGGGTCGCAGTGCCAGACGTTCGTTTCCGGAATCGCCAGATATTCGGCGAAAGCGCCGGGCCGGTTGACGCCGACGCCGCTGGTGTGCGCGCAAAGGTGCCGCCGCCCGGCGAGGCAGTTGCGGCAGCGTCCGCAGACGACGTGGCCCTCGCCGGAAACGATCTCGCCCGGGTGAAAATCGTGAACGTGCCGCCCGACGCTCTCCACGCGCCCGACGAATTCGTGCCCCACGACCATCGGCACGGGGATGGTTTTCTGTGCCCAGGCGTCCCAGTTGAAGATGTGGACATCCGTGCCGCAAATGGAATTTTTGAGAATGCGGATGAGGACATCGTCCTCGCCGACCTCGGGGCGGGGGACAAGTTCGAGGGAAAGGCCGGGGGCCGATTCCCGTTTGACCAGGGCGCGCATCGTTTGCATGGGAGCGGCAACATAGCATGTTCGCCCTCCATTTGTAGGGTGTCACGCGGGCGCGCTGTCCCCCCCCTCCTGGCAACCGTTCCCCGGTCTTTTACCGCGTGGGCGTGGTAGGCGCTGGCAGGTTCGCCGTCGCCAACACGTTTCCCGGCGTATCCGTCAGCGCGAACGATTTGGCCGCCGACAAATCCAACGTGTCCGGCAACTCGTTCACGACCTCGCCCCGCGCGGGCGGCTTGGGAAACACGGACGCACCCGCCTTGACGAACAGCTTGCCCGTCGGCCCGGTCGTCACGGTTTGGACCGCCGCGCCGTTGATGGTGAGCGTCAGGGCGGCGTTGGCGGGCAGGCCGACCGCTTGCAGCAGGAAGCTGCGGCCCAGGTAGATCGCCCGGTTGGTGCCGTCCTCGCCGCGTTCATCGGTCAGGGAAAGCGTGCCGCCCACGGCTGGCTGCGTCGCCGCCGGGGTCAGGTGCAAGCTCAGCGAATGGGTTCTCTGCGAGGAAGCTGCATCCGCCATGCTTCCCGTCAACCGCACCGCCCCCTGGTCGTCCGTAATAATGACCGTCGTCACGTCCGGAAGCGACAACCCGGCAGGCACCGGCTTTTGGGACGCCTCATAACCAAAGTTCGCGGACCCGTAGCGGGAACCCGTTGGCAGGAAGCCGGTGGGGTTGAGACTGATAGCCGGGCTGATCAGCGCGCCGAGACGCACCTTGAAAGTGCCGAGTTCTACCGGCGCATCGTTCGCGCCGGTGGTGACGCTCACGTGGTATCGACCGAGCGGTAGCTGGCTGACTTGCACGATGAGGCCACGTGTCAGGTGGCCTGGTTCGACCACCGTATTTTTGTCAAAGCGCGGTCCTTGGTAGGAAAAATTCTCCACGTAGCCCGCCGCCCGCTTGTATCCCTTCGCGGTGGGGTCCACGGCGTGCAGGGCGGTGTTCTTGGTGGAGCCTTCGGTTTCGTATTGGAAGGAACTTGGCAGGGCCGTTAGTCCGGCGAGCAGTTCGTTCACGCCCGCCGCGTCGGCCCCGGCTTGCACCAAGGCGTCTTGCAAGGCGGCCAGTTGCCTCTTTCCAGCGGTGCGTCGCCCGTCCAGGATGGTCGTCACTCGTTGCGCGACATCGAGAGGTCACCCTCAGTCAAGGTCCCTTGGCTCACGGCGTCGGCCAATCGTGCTGCCACGTAGTCCAGGGTGACCGTTGGAACGTCGGCAACCGGGCGGAACAGTTTGGCGAGATCATTGGCCACGGTTTGCGTTTGCGCGGCGGTGGGTTGCGAGCCGGTCGGAATGGCGGCAAGATCGTGTCCGAGCGCCAAAGTGATGCCCGTGTAGGGCCTGCGCGATGCGTCGGGCAGTGTTTCCGCTTGAAGGGAAAAGAGGGAACCAAGTAGCAAGATGCCGAGGAGCGCGGGTAGGTAACCGGTGGAGGGCAAAAGTCTCATGGGGAAAGCAGAGGAGAGTTAAACGGGAAGCCCAAGCATGGCGAAAATACCTCTCTGGGCAAGGTTTTCCGCTCCCCATCTGCTGCCACCTTCCAAGTCAGTGGTGCGGCGGCTTCCGGGCCTCCTGACAAAATTAGTAAGACCGCCCCTTGCATTCCCTCAGAGGAAGCACGATATTTTCGTCCCGAGGATGGCAAAATCCATTCTCCTGACTACCATGCGCGAAAACATCCATCCCAACTACCAAGAGACCGACATCACCTGCGCTTGCGGGAAGGTCTACCACACCCGTTCCACCCGCAAAAACCTGAACATCGGCATCTGCGCCGCCTGCCACCCGTTCTTCACGGGCGAACAGAAGTTCATCGACACGGCGGGCCGCATCGAGAAGTTCGGTCGCCGTTACGGGAACAGCCGTCCCGGTGCCGCCGCCAAGAGCGCCTAGCTTTCCATTTCTGAATTCCCGCCAGACGGTGGGAGCGCAATCCGTTGCGCTCTCACCGTTTGTTTTTTGCCCGGACGCCACTTTCTCCTCCCCCGCCGCCCATGGATTTAGGACCGATCATCGCCAAAAAAGCCGAACGTTTCCGCGAACTGGACAACGCCATCGCCGACCCCACGCTGTTCGACAACCCGTCCCGCGCCCGCGCCACGCTGCGCGAACACACGCAGCTCAAGGGGTTGCTCGACACCTGGGCTGCCCGGCAGAGGGCGCAGACCCAGCGCGACGACGGTGCGGAGATGGCCAAAGCTGAGTCCGACCCCGAACTCGCCGCGATGGCCCAAGAGGAAGTCGCCGCGCTCGACGCCGAGTTGATCCGGCTGGACCGCGCCGTGCAGCTCGCGCTCCTGCCGCCCGACCCGAACGAGGACCGCGACGCCATCGTGGAAATTCGCGCGGGCACCGGCGGCAACGAGGCCGCGCTCTTTGCCGCCGATTTGCACCGGATGTACACCCGTTTCGTTGAGGGCCTCGGCCTGAAGATCGAGCCGATGGATTCCAGCCCGTCGGAACTCGGCGGCCTCAAAGAATCCGTTTTTCGCGTGTCGGGCGAGGCGGTGTTCCGGCGGCTGCGTTACGAGAGCGGCGTCCACCGCGTCCAGCGCGTCCCGGCCACGGAGGCGCAGGGTCGTATCCACACCAGTACGGCCACCGTGGCGGTCTTGCCCGAGGCGGAGGAGGTGGAACTGGAACTCAAGCCCGAGGAAATCCGCGTGGAGGTCTGCCGGGCGGGCGGGCCGGGCGGGCAGGGGGTCAACACGACGGACAGCGCCGTGCAGGTCATGCACATCCCGACCGGGACCATCGTGCGCTGTCAGGACGGCCGCAGCCAGATCAAGAACAAGGAAAAGGCCTTGAGCATCCTGCGCTCCCGCCTGTTGGAACGTAAACAGGCCGAGGAGGAAGCCGCCTACAGCGCGCACCGCAAAAGCCAGATCGGCAGCGGCGGGCGCGAGGAAAAAATCCGCACGTATAATTTCCCGCAGAACCGCATCACCGACCACCGCATCAACGTGACGCTTTACAATCTGGACCGCGTGATGGAAGGCGAGTTGAGCGGCCTGATCGAATCGCTCCAGACGCAGGACATGGAAGATCGACTCGCGGCGGCGAACCTGACGGTGTAAAGCGGCGCGCTTGAATTAGGTCGGCGTGCCTTCTGGGAAGACAATCCGTTCATAGAGGTCCCGCAGCGGCAGGTTGATCTCCAGCGTCGGCAGGGTCAAGACGGCGTCCAGCCCGGTGATGCGTTCCAGCTTCCAACCTTCGAGGGTACGTCGTTCCACGATGACTTCGGGACGATCTTGCTCGATACGCACGTAGGCTTCCAGGGTGCTCACGCGCAGGTAGGCGGTGCGCTTTTCGCGCTCGTCGATCTGGCGGGTGGAGTCGGAGATCACCTCGAAGATGGCCGCCGGGTGCTCCCGCCAGCCATTGCCGCCGTCAGCGGGATCGCACACCACCATCGCGTCCGGGTAGTAAAAATAGGTGCTGGTGGACGCTAGGTACTGGAGCCGCATCTTCATTTCCGGTCCAAACGCCTCGCAGCGGCGACCTCGCAGGCGGCTATGAAGCGCGCTCGTCAGGTTAATCGCAATCCGGTTGTGCGAATCGCTCGCCCCCGCCATCGCGTGCACGACGCCGCCGAGGTATTCGCACTTCACATCGCTAAGTTCTTCGGAGGCCAGAAATTCCTCCACCGTCAGGTAAGGCTGGGCAAGCACTTGGGCGCTCATGGCTCCTATTGATGCCGGAAGAACACCCTCTTGGCAAGCCGACGCAATTTGCTCCTTTGCGTTCGGACACGGGCTGGGCCAAGCTCCCCACCCCGTCATGCCGCCGATGAAATCCGTCCTCGAAGTGCTCACCTCCACGACGGACTATTTCAAGGGCAAAGGCGTCGAAAGCCCCCGGCTCAACATCGAGCATCTGCTGGCCCACATTTTGGGCAAGAAATCGCGGATGGACCTCTATCTGGAGTTCGACCGCCCGCTGGGCAACGTAGAACTCGACGCCCTGCGCGAACTCGTCAAAAAGCGCGCCCAAGGCGTGCCGCTCCAACACCTGCTCGGCACGACGGAATTTCACGGACGCACCTTCGTCACGGACAACCGCGCGCTCGTCCCCCGGCCCGAGACGGAGCACTTCGTCGAGCTGCTCCTCAAGTACGACCTCCCCACCGACGCCCGCTGCCTCGACGTGGGCACGGGCAGCGGCGTGATCGCGCTGACCCTCGCTGCCGAGCGCCCCGGGGCGCGCGTGCAGGCCGTGGACCGCTCGCGCAACGCCCTCGGCCTCGCCCGCGAGAACGCCGCCAAGCTCGGTCTCGAAAGCCGCGTCGAATTCCTGGAAGGCGACCTGTTCGAGCCGTGCGCGGGTCCCTACGACCTCATCGCGGCCAACCTGCCCTACATCCCGGTGGGCGACATCGCGGGCCTCGCGCGAGAGGTGCAGCACGACCCGATGCTGGCGCTCGACGGCGGCCAGGACGGGCTGGAGATCGTCGCGCGCTGCATCGCGCAGGCCCCGGCCAAGCTCGCGCCCGGCGGCAGGCTGGGCCTGGAAGTCGGCCACGACCAGGCTTCCCGGGTCAGGGAGATGCTTGCGGCGGCGGGCTACGAGAAAATCGAGGTCGTGCAGGATTTCCAGGAGTTCGACCGCTTCGTTTTCGCAGTGCGCGCTTGATGCGTCGACGTAGCGGCTATCCTTACAGAAAATCCCGCTCGCATTGCGGCCCGGACCCTGCTTGAATGTCCGTCCCGCATCCAGCGGGGTTGGCCACCGTTTCACTGACATCTTTGCTCCCGTTCACCTATGGCGATGGATAAAATTCTCGTCCACGGCGGCGCGACCCTCCAGGGCAGCGTGCGCATCAGCGGCTCGAAAAACTCGGCGCTGCCCATCCTGGCCGCCGCCCTGTTGACCAAGGAGCAGTGCATCATCCACCACGTCCCGGACCTGAGCGACATCAACTACATGCTCCAGATCTTGTCCCACCTCGGGGCGGAAGTGGAGCGCGCCAGCGGCACGGTCACGATCAAGGCGGAAAACATCAAGACCGATGCCCCCTACGACATCGTGCGCAAGATGCGCGCGTCGGTCTGCGTGCTCGGGCCTCTCCTGGGCCGCGAGAAGGAGGCCACCGTCGCGCTGCCGGGCGGCTGCGTCATCGGCGACCGGCCCATCGACTTGCACCTCAGAGGGTTCGAGGCCCTGGGCGCAAAGGTGCGCGTGGTCGGCGGCGACGTGCGGCTCTTTGCCTCCGAACTGCACGGCACGAGCATCAGCCTGCGCGGCAAGTTCGGGTCCACCGTGCTCGGCACGGACAACGTGATGATGGCCGCCGTCCTGGCCGAGGGTACGACGGTCATCGAATCCGCCGCCGCCGAGCCGGAGGTCGCCGACCTGGCCAACTTCCTCAATGCGATGGGCGCGAAGATCGAGGGCGCGGGCACCCGGCGCATCATCATCGAAGGCGTCAGCGAACTGCACGGCGCGGAGCACCGCGTCATCCCCGACCGCATCGAGGCCGGGACGTTCCTCGTGGCGGGCGCGATCTGCGGTAACGGCGTGACGCTGCGCAACGTCATCCCCGACCACCTAACCTGCGTGGCCGAGCATTTGCAGACGGCGGGTTTCCACGTCGAAAGCGACAAAACGACGATGAAGATCAGCCCCAACGGCGGGGCGAAATCGCTCGAACTGACCACGCAACCCTATCCCGGGTTTCCCACGGACATGCAAGCACAAATGTGCGCCCTCTTGGCGACGAGTCCGGGCATATCGACGGTGACGGAAAACATTTTTCCGCAGCGTTTCATGCACCTCTCCGAGATGAAGCGCATGGGCGCGGACATCCGCATTGAAGGCCAGACGGCGATCATCCAGGGCGTCGAGAGGCTCAGCGCCGCGCCGGTGATGGCGTCGGACCTGCGCGCCTCGGCGGCGCTGGTGCTGGCGGGCCTGAAGGCCGAGGGCGTGACGGAGATCAACCGCGTATATCACATCGACCGCGGCTACGAGCACCTGGACGACAAGTTGGCGGAATTGGGCGCGAAGATCGAGCGGGTGAAGGCTTAGCGGCAAGGTAGGGAAGGCGGGCCCTCGTCGTCCGTGAGACGCTGGCGCGACCCCACGCGCCGAAAGCCTTTGTCTGCCGTCCCCGCCTGCCCTGAACTCGGTCGCCACCCCTTTGCCCTCGGTGGACTTTGCGCGAGGTCATTCCCAAGTTCCATCGTTTGGCGTGAAATTAGGAAGTGCGCTTCCCCCTTCTTCTGTCATCCTGAGCGAGTGTAACGAGCCGAAGGACCTTCCCACGTGGAATTGAATGACAACCGCGGAATTTCTTGCGCTGCCCGATCACGATGATGTGGAACGCTGGCTTCTGCGTGGCAGACTCGTCGAACGACCCAAGGTTTTACATTGTTACTCACACAGCCGGACCGAAGCGCGAATTGTCTGCCTATTGACGAACTGGTTGGAACGACAACCGACGCCGCACGGCATAGTTGTCAGCGGCGACGCAGGCTTTTGGCTGAGTTGCAATCCGGACTCCGCGGTGGGTATTGATGTGGCCTATCTTTCACCCGGGCTGGCAGCAGTGACCCCACGAGAAGCATCTTTGATCGACGGTCCGCCCATGCTCGCCGTGGAAATCCTGTCTTTCTCGGATCGGGTGGACGACGTGGCGGAAAAAATAGAAGGCTACTTGGAAGCCGGGGTGAAACTGGCCTGGCGCGTGGAACCGATCCACCAAATTGTCACGGTGTTTCGGTCCGATGCAGAACCCGAGGGCCTGAACATCTACGGCTATCTCGACGGTGGACCGCATCTGCCGGGCTTCCGGGTTACCGTGGCGGAGATTTTTGCCTGAAACAAATTATCGTAGGTACCGCTCCCAGTCCGTGCCCTCCGCCGTTTCACGCAGCACGCGATTCCGCTCTTGTAAAAATCCGTGCATGTAACGGGTCAGAAACAGTGCGTCCGCCACCTTGCCCAATGGCCCCAGCGGCGACGTGAAATCAAACACATCCCGCATTTGGGTATGCGCGCCGCCCGGCCCGGTCCGCTCGAACCAATGGTCGTGGTCGAACCGTTTAAACGCGCCGCGCACCATCGAATCCCGAAAATGCATCGGCGACTCGAACACGGTCATCCGGCTGGTGAGATGCTGCCAGACGCCTAGATGCTTGGCCCGCCAAGTCACTTCCTGGTCCGCGCCGAGTAACCCGGAAGTTACGCTGCCCACCGCTCGCTCCCCGGTTCCGGCGGTGGATTCCGTGTGCAGGTCCAGACTGCGCGCTAGATCGAAGACCCGTTCGATGGGTGCTGCGATCAATGTGATAAGTTCAATGGTCGGCACGGCGCGGTCAATTTCACTCCAGACACGCGCTCAGTGCCGCCAACAATTCGCCCACTGTCTCCTCCGTCTCGTCGCCCATGTTGGAAATACGGAACGTCTTGCCCTTGAGCTTCCCATAACCGCCGTCCACCACGAAATGGTGCTCCTTCTTCACGCGCCCGAGCCACGCCGCCACGTCCACGTCCCGCGTGTTCGCCACGCACGTCAGCGACTTCGAGCGATAACCCTCCGGCGCGAAGAAACCGAACCCGTTGGACTTGACCCAACCATGCACCAACGCATTGGTCCGCGCGTGCCGCTCGAAACGTGCATCCATGCCTTCCCCGAAGATATCTTCCAGCTTCGATTGCAGCGCGTAGATGTGTCCGATGCTCGGCGTGCTGGGCGTCATGTCGTCGGCTTGGTTCTTCTGGAACTCGATGAAATCGAAATAATACCCGCGATCCTTCGCCAGCTTGGCGCGCTCGAACCCGCGCGCCGACACCGCAAAGAGCGCCAGCCCCGGCGGCAGCGCGAGCGCCTTCTGACTGCCGGTCAGCAGTACGTCCACGCCCAGTTCGTCCATCGACATCGGCACCGCCGAAAACGACGACACCGTGTCCACGACGCTGACCACGTCCGGGTAACGCCGCAGGACCGCGCAAATGTCCGCCAGCGGGTTCATCACGCCGGTCGAGGTCTCGTTGTGGATGAGCGTTACCACGTCGTACGCACCCGTCGCCAGCTTGGCGTCCAGCGCTTCCGGCGTGATGGGCTGGCCCCACTCGACCTGCAAGGCGTCGGCCTCCTTGCCGCAGCGTCGGCTCACGTCGAGCCACTTGTCCGAGAACGCGCCGCACATGCAGCACAGAACGCGTTTCTGGGTCAAGTTGCGGATCGCCCCTTCCATCACGCCCCAGGCCGACGACGTGGAAAGAAACACGGGCTGCTTGGTGCCGAAAAGCGTCTGTAGCTGCGGCTGCATCCCGCCGTAGAGCGCCTTGAACTCGCCGCCGCGGTGCCCGATCATCGGGCGCGAGAACGCCGCGAGCGTCTTGGGCGAAACTTCCACCGGGCCGGGGGCAAAGAGTTTGTTGTGCTGCGGAGTCGTCATACGGGAAATGGTCGGGCCGATAACAAAGACGGTTCCGGCGGAAACTCAACTTGAAAGGCGGCACCGCCGCCCGCCATGCGCCGCAGGCACATCGCCATGCCGAGCGAACCGAACGCCCCCGCGCGCACGATTCTGCTCGCATGGACCCCCTGCGCCGCCGCTGCCTGCATGCCTCGACCGCCGCCACGCTTGCCGCCGGAGCCACCGCTGTCTCCCGCGGCCCTCTCGCCGCCGACACTCCCCCGCCCGCCGGTGGTTATACCCCGTGCGTGCCGCGCGGGACCGGCCAGCCCGGGGCCGCCTGACGCGAAACCCGATGGAAATCGAGCGTAAATTCTTGGTCCCAGCCGTCCCGGTCGATCTGGCGACCATCCACGGACAGCCGATTGACCAGGGCTACCTGGCGTCGTCGCCCGAGGGAACAGAGGTCCGCGTGCGGCGCAAAGGCGCGCAATGCTTTCTGACGGTCAAACACGGCGCCGGCCTCAGTCGGACGGAGGTGGAACTGCCGCTGACCCCGGCGCAGTTCGACGAACTCTGGCCGCTCACCGCCGGTCGCCGTCTTCGCAAGACGCGCTACGAGTTGCCTGGGCCGGATGACCTGACGGTCGAGCTGGACGTGTACGCGGATGCCCTGGCTGGATTGCAAACCGCCGACGTGGAGTTTTCTGACGAAGCGACGGCACACGCCTTCCAGCCGCCGTCTTTCCTGGGCCGTGAGATCACGGGCGAACCGGCGTATCGCAACGAGCGTCTGGCACGGGAAGGGAAACCAGGGTCTTGACGACTCTCCGCAGCCGTCCGTGACTTCCTGGCGGACTGCCCGTCGCTTCGCTGGTTGCCAACTTCTTCTTGGCTTGCGCTTTGCACCCTGCTTTTCTCTTGAATCTTGAACCTTGCATCTTCCTTGAATTCTTGGGTTTTTGAAGCTTGACCTTCCCTTTCCAGATGTCTTTCGAGCTTGCCCGTGAGGAATCCCTGGCGGAAAACGCCGCCCGCCTGGCCCGTACCCGCCTGGACCGCATCCTCGGCGCGCTCGCCGTCCTGGACCGCGCGCCGCCCTCGCCGGAAGCCGTCCACGAATCCCGCCGCGACCTCAAAAAACTCCGCGCGCTGCTGCGCTTGGCGCGCCACACGCTCGGACGCGACGTGTACCGCCAGGAGAATGCCGCCTACCGCGACGCCGCGCGCGTGCTCTCCGTCTCGCGCGACGCCCAGGTGCTCCGGCACACGTTCGATAAATTGCGCTCCGAACTGGTCGGCGTCGTGCCCGCCGACATCCTCAATGCCCTCCACCGCGAACTCGCCGACGCCGTCCGCGCCGCCGAGGCCACGCTCGGCCCCGAGGGCCGCTTGCCCGCCGCGATCTCCATCGTCACAGCCGCGCGCGAGCGGGTCGAGCACTGGCCCCAGCCCGGCAAAGCCGCCGAGAACTGGCGCAAACCGGGCCGGGGACTCGCCGCCGTGTACCGGCGTGGACGCGAAGCCATGCACCGCGCCAACGGGGACCAACCCGAAGAAGGCGATTTTCACGAATGGCGCAAGCAGGTCAAGCACCTCGCCTACCACTTTCGGCTGCTGCATCCGCTCTGGGGTGAACCCTTCAAAGGCGCGAAAAAGCTCCACACGTTGAGCGACCTCCTGGGCAACGAGCACGACCTCGCCGTGCTGGCCGTCACGTTGCTCAAGACCCATCCCGAACTCGGGCAGACCGTGGCGACGATCAACGGACACATCGAAATCCAGCGCCACGAACTCCAACAGGCAGCGCTCAAGCTGGGCCGCCGTCTCTATAAAGAGAAGCCGCGCCATTTCAAGCAGCGTCTCAAGCGCCACTGGCAGGACTGGCGTGCCGAGGAAGGATAATCCCGGGTGCAGTGTGATTTCTCGCTCCCAATTACAATATCTTGTGGCAACGAGGCAAATTCTTGACAAGTTGTCACCAAATTAGGTTACAGTAAGAGACTACTGGTCGTGTCGTTTGTTCTCGCTTACTGACCGCCGTCACTGATATCGATCCCGCCCCGCCCGTATGAAATTTCATCTCAGCAAAGAAAAACTGCTCGAAGGCTTGCAGCAGGTCCAGAGTGTCGTTAGCACCCGCACGACGCTCCCGATCCTTTCCAACGTGCTCCTGCAAACGGACGGCAAGGGCATCAACATGACCACGACCGACTTGGACGTGGGCGTGCGTTGCAGCGTCGAGGCGGAGATCAGCGAACCCGGGGCGACCACGCTGCCCGCGCGCCGGTTGTTCACCATCATCCGCGAACTGCCCAGCAGCGACGTGCAGTTTGAGAGCGACGGCAAGAACGTGGCCAGCATCCAATCGGGCCAGAGCTATTTCAAGATCCTCGGTCTGCCGGAAGAAGAGTTTCCGCCGCTGCCCAAGTTTGAGGGTGCCAAGACGTACACTTTGCGCCAGGGTCAACTCAAGGATGCACTCAAGAAGACCAGCTACGCCATCTCCACGGACGAGACGCGCTACGTGCTCAACGGCATTTTGTGCAGCTTCAAGGAAGGCAAGCTGACACTCGTCGCCACGGACGGACGGCGGCTGGCGATGGTCGATCTGGAACTCGAAATCGCGCCCGGCAAAGAGGCCAGCGTCATTATCCCGGCCAAGGCGATCAACGAACTCCAGCGTCTGCTCAAGGACGACGGCGAGATCGAAATCCGCCTGGGCGAGAACCAGGTGGCGTTTGAACTCAACGGCACGCTGCTCGTTTCCAAGCTGATCGAGGGCAATTACCCGAACTACCGCCAGGTCATCCCGAACGAGGCCAAGGAGCGCATCGAACTGGAGCGCGAAACGTTCCTGAACGCCGTGCGCCGAGTGTCGCTGCTGACGAGCGAGAAATCGAACTCGCTCAAGCTGATTTTCACCAAAAACAACATCGACATTGCGGCCAACAGCCCGGAAATCGGTGAGGCGAAGGAGTCGTTGCCGGTGAAATACGGCGGCAAAGATTTCACCATCGCGTTCAACCCGGAGTTCCTGATGGCCCCGCTGCGCAACTTGCCGGAGGACACGGTGTACCTCGACCTCATCGACGAGATGAGCCCGGGCGTTATCAAGATCAACACGAGCTTTCTTTACGTGTTGATGCCGATGCGCATCAGTTATTGAAGGTAGGGACGGACCTCCGACCCGTCCATCTGCAAGGTAGGGAGGCCTCTCCGAAGCCATCCCTGACTCGCGCCGCAAGCGCACTCTGGAAAAACGGTAGCTTCGGCAGAAGCGCCCCGACCAGATCACGCCAAGGTGGCTGGCGACCTCCGGGTGCCACGGCAAAACACCGCAGCGAAGCTACCTGACCGTCCGCTGATAGGGCAACCGGCAAAGCCCCGCCCTACCGCTGCCCCGCCCGCGCGGCGTCCAGCGGGTCCATTACCCTCTGGACAATGAGTTTGTACGAATCTGGTGTCACGCTTACGATCCCCCGGAACGGATGATCCAGAATCGCGATCAGGTAAACCATCAGCGCGATAAACACGGTCAGCATGGATAACAACAAGGCGTGAAACCGCGTGTCCTTGATCCCGAAAAAATACGTCACGCCGACGGTCAGCATCGCGCCAACCGCCAGCACGGCCCAGAGCACCGGGGGCAACCCATCATCGACCCGGTCCACGCGTTGCCGCCGCAGATCGATCAACTCGTTGAACTTCCGCATGGCCTCGGCGTGCATGACCATGCGCCCGAGGCTGGGCGGCTCGTAGGCGAGCATTTTCTCATGAAAGTCGGTCAGCATGAAAGTGGCATCGTCGAGCAGCACGCCGTGCTGCTGCGCAGGCCACGTTTTCTCGATCACCAAAACCGTGTAATCGCGCAGGGTCCGGCGCAGCTCACCACACAAAGGCTCCGGGTAGCCGCCCACGTCGCGGTAGAGCACGCCGATGGTGGAGGCCTCCTTGGAGACGAGGCTTTCGACGCTGGAATAGTTCTGCCAACTGGCGACGGCGATGAGCCCTAACGTCACAGAATAGAGCGTGGCCATCGCGCCGCCGAAATAATTGACGGCGTCGTTGATGTCGCGTGAGAAAACGAGGTGGCTGGAGATGAACCGCCGACAAAGCAGCAGCCCACCGATGGCAACGGTGAGAAAGACCGCCACCGTCAACAGGGCCATCAGCCAAGGGGAAAAATCGTGAATCCAAGACATCAAACGATGGAATCGTTTGTCGGGCAGTGGCAGGTTTTGCGCGAAAGGAAATCAGCGTCCCTTTCGCTCGGACTTCTTTCGCGGTCTCCGCGTGTTCTCCCTGAGTCCTCCGCCTCCGGCCCGTGCGGGTCCGGGCGCGCTCCTTCCCCCTCGCCACGGTCGGGAACCCACCCGGGCAACACGCCGGTTTTCGCGCTGTTTCCCTGTGCCGGGACCTGGACGAATAAGGCGTTGTCCGTCGTACGTTGGGGTGATGGAAAAACTTCGGCAAATGGTCGCACCGATGCACTTTGGACTTGTTTCGAGGTCTCCGTCTGCATAGGCACATGAGCATCAACCTCGCATAAATAAATCACTGGAATGCCTTCACCTTCTTCTGTGCTGCCGCTGTTTGAGCCTGTGGACGCTGCGGTGGCGGACAAACGGTTTTTAAACAAATATTTTTTTCACAACGACATCGCCATCCTCCAGAGGGATGAAACGGTGTTGATCAGTGGTGAAAAAGGCGCGGGCAAAACAGCTTTCTGCAAGTTCCTCGAAGCCTCGCCTGACTATTCGGTTCACTGCAAGATCACTCTGGACCACCTCAACCACGTTGATGTCGCCGGTTACATCTCGGAACTCTCGGGTTTGAGCGGCGTGGGCACTCTGCGGATTTGCGCCGCCTTTTGGCGGTGCGTCATTTTGATTTCCGCGATGCAGGCGGCCTTCAACAAGGATAAGAGCAACTTCACGCTGACAGAGACGCGGATCGTCAATTTCCTCCGAAAAACCGGCCATCTGGATAGTTCACCGGTCAGCGTTTTTTTGCAGTTGGTGGAATCTCTCTGGTCCGTCTACTCCAAGCTGACCAACCCTGCCAGCGACCTGCCCGGCATCATTGGCAATCTCCTACCTTCGGGCCAGTCCGGCGCGAAGGTGGACAAAGAACACGTCAACCATCTCCGCGATTACCCGTTTTCCGATCCTGATTATTTGGAGGCGGAAAACCTCTTTGGAGAGTACTTGCAGCGGAATAATCACCGGATTCTGGTGTGCCTTGACGGGTTTGACACCCTGCGTTCGGAAGCCAGGGAAGACGGCAAGTCCATCGACATGATTTTTCGCTCGCTCGTTGCGGCGTGCTACGACCTGCAACTCAAGGAAGAATTTACCGGACATTTGATCGTCAAGGCGCTGATCCCTCATGATCGTTGGATCACGCTACGTCCCAGGGACTTGGACAAGCTGCCCGGCTTTCACTATCCCATCCAGTGGAAGTACGAGAACGTCAAGGAGTTCGTCCGGAGGCGGCTGTGCCTGCACCCCGAACTGAGTGCCTACACCGATTTCAACCGGACTTGGTACGCCTGTTTTCCCTCGCAGGTCACCAACGCGTGCTACGGCATCAAGGAGAATACTTTTGACTATATTCTCCGGCACACCCAATACCGGCCCCGCCAGATTCAGCATCACATCCGGGTAATTTGTCAGCACTTTCACCACGGCAATAAGATCGACGCGGATGCCATTCCCGGGATCATTGCCACTTCCTGCGAGCGCCGCAGTGCCGAGTTCGTCACCGAACACCAGCTCGACTACCCGAAGCTTGGCGAACTGATGAACCGGTTTCGCGGGGTCGAAAACGTTCTGCCTCACGATGAGTTTAGGAGCGTGGTCGCAAAGATCATGCGGCAGATGAACGATGACACCGATCTTGCCACGGCCATCCAGCGCCTTTATTCCATTGGCTTCATCGGCACCGTGCGCTTCCTGGAAAAATACCAGGTCGAATCAAGGAAGGGGACCACCTACATCCCCCCTTGGCGTTACAAAGGGAAAAACTACAAGTGCGAGTTTTATTACGACGGCAACGATGTTAGTTGGAACAAAACCTTTAACGACGATGATCTCATCGTGATTCATCCGATGTTTCACGACCGTTGTGCGTGCAATGCCCACGAACACATTCTGGTGGGTTGAAATTCCTCTGAACTTCCTGGGAACAATAGGGTGAGCACTGGCCTTGACCCCGGAGGCCGTGCGCACAAAGTGCCGTTCCTGCCGTTGACACCCCGGCGCGCGCGGATAAGCTCGCCATCCGCCTTTTGCCTTTCTGTTTTAACGGACCCTCGTCATGCCAACTAAAAGTAAATTGTCTGCTCGTTCCAGTTCCACACCTGCCAAAACCTTGAAAGGCCGCGCCGTTACGCCTGCCCAACCGCCGCGCAACCCCAAGGCCAAGGGCAACTCCCTCGCCATCAAGGCCGCTGGCAAGCAGCCCGCCCGACCCCACGGCAAGCTCGTCGCGGGCAAGCCGATCAAGACCTCCAAGCAGGAAACCCGCCCCGCCTTCAAGGCCGCCGCCGCGACGCGCGCCCAGATCGCCAAAAAGGCCCCCGCGCCTGCCCTGAAGCCCAAGGCCGCGATCTCCAAAACGGACAAATCGAAAGCCGCTGCTCCCTCCACGGTCAAGGCCCAAAAGGGTAAGTACGTCTATTATTTCGGCGACGGCGGCGCGGACGGCAACGGCTCTATGAAGCCGCTCCTCGGCGGCAAGGGCGCCAACCTTGCGGAAATGACCCGCATCGGTCTCCCGGTGCCTCCCGGCTTCACGATCACGACCGAGGTCTGCACCTACTTTTACGACAACAAGAAGACCTACCCGCCGGAACTCGACGCCCAAATCGAAAAGGCCATCGCCAAGATCGAAAAGAGCGTCGGCAAGCAGCTCGGCGGCAGCGAAAACCCGCTCCTTCTCTCGGTCCGCTCCGGCGCGCGCGATTCCATGCCGGGCATGATGGACACGATCCTCAACCTCGGCATGAACGACACGACGGTCGAGATCGTTGCCGAGAAGTCCGGCAACCCGAAGTTCGCCTACGACAGCTACCGCCGCTTTCTCCAGATGTACGGCGACGTGGTCATGGGCGTCCAGAAGCGTCCGGGCGAGGACCACGAACCCTTCGAGGTCGTCATCGAAGACATTAAGCATGCCGCCAAGGTCGAAAAGGACAGCGACCTCAGCGTCGATGACCTGAAAAAGCTCGTCCAGGCGTTCAAGGATCTCATCAAGGAGCGCACCGGCAAAACCTTCCCACAGGACCCGCGCGAACAGCTCAAGGGCTCGGTCGGCGCCGTGTTCGGCTCGTGGATGAACGACCGCGCCATCGTCTACCGCCGCAAGTACGGCATTCCCGCCGAATGGGGCACCGCCGTCAACGTGCAAACGATGGTCTTTGGCAACATGGGCGAAACCAGCGCCACAGGCGTTGCCTTCACCCGCGACCCTGCCAGCGGCGAAAAAGTGTTCTACGGCGAGTACCTCATCAACGCCCAGGGCGAGGACGTAGTCGCCGGTGTCCGCACGCCGGAACCCGTCGCCAAGCTCGGCGAGGAAATGCCCGCCAGCTACAAGCAGCTCCTCAAGGTCCGCGACACGCTCGAAAAGCATTTCCGCGACATGCAGGACTTGGAGTTCACCATCGAGGATGGCCGCCTCTACATCCTCCAGACCCGCAACGGCAAGCGCACCGGCATGGCCGCCGTCCGCATCGCCATGGAGATGGTCAAAGAGAAATTCATCAGCAAGGAAGACGCGGTCAAGCGCATCCCCGCCGATAGCTTGAGCCAGATCCTCGCCCCCATCTTCGACCGCGAAAGCGCGAAGGGCGCGAAGCTCATCGGCAAGGGTCTCCCCGCCGGTCCGGGTGCCGCCAGCGGCAAGATCGTGTTCAACGCCGAGGAAGCCGTCGAAATGGCGCACAAGGGCGAAAAAGTCGTCCTCGTCCGCGTGGAGACCAGCCCGGAAGACCTGCGCGGCATGATCGCCGCCGAGGGCATCCTCACGGCGCGCGGCGGCGTTTCGTCGCACGCGGCGCTCGTTGCCCGCCAGATGGGCAAGGTGTGCGTCTGTGGCGCGAGCAACCTCGTCATCGACTACAGTAAGAAAACTGTCACCGCCGGGGACACCGTCCTGAAAAAGGGTGAGTTCATCTCCATCGACGGCACCAGCGGCGAGGTCTTCGCCGGCGAGGTCAAGACGGCCCCCTCCGAGGTGGTGCAGGTCCTTGTCAGCAAGACGCTCGACGGCAAGACCAGCCTCGCCTTCCAGCAGTTCGACCAGTTGATGAAGATGGCGGACCAGTTCCGCAAGCTCGACATCCGCACCAACGCCGACACGCCGGATCAGGTCGCCAACGCCATCGCCTTCGGTGCGAAGGGCGTGGGCCTCGTCCGCACCGAGCACATGTTCTTCGAGGGCGACCGCATCGACGCCATGCGCGAGATGATCCTCGCCGAGGACGAAACGGCCCGCCGCGCCGCCTTGGCCAAGCTCCTGCCCTACCAGAAAGAGGACTTCGCGGGCATCTTCCGCGAACTCAAGGGCTACCCGGCGACCATTCGCTTCCTCGACCCGCCCCTGCACGAGTTCCTGCCGCACGAAAAGGCGCAGCAGGCCGACCTCGCCAAGAAGCTCGGCGTGGACGCCGCCAAGATTGCCCAGCGCGTCAGCGAACTCCACGAGTTCAACCCCATGCTCGGCCACCGCGGCTGCCGCCTGGGCCTGAGCTACCCGGAGATCAGCGAGATGCAGGCCCGCGCCGTGTTCGAGGCCGCCGCCGAGGTCCAGGCCGAGGGCATCAAGGTGAAGCCCGAGGTCATGATCCCGCTCGTCGGCTTCCCGCGCGAGTTGCAGCTCCAGATCGACATCGTCAACAAGGTGGCCGCCGAGGTGCAAAAGGAACGGAAGGGCAAGAAGCTCGACTACCTCGTCGGCACGATGATCGAAATCCCCCGTGCCTGCGTGACGGCGGACAAGATCGCCGAGAGCGCCCAGTTCTTCTCCTTCGGCACCAACGACTTGACCCAGACCACCCTCGGCATGAGCCGCGACGACTCGGGCAGCTTCCTGCCGCACTACGCGGAGTTGGAAATCCTGCCCGTCAACCCGTTCGCGTCCATTGACCAGACGGGTGTGGGCAAGCTCATGGAAATCGCCGTGGATCTCGGTCGCAAGACCCGCCCCGACATCAAGCTGGGCATCTGCGGCGAGCACGGCGGCGAACCGGCCAGCGTAAAGTTCTGCCATCGCCTCGGCTTGGCGTACGTCTCGTGCAGCCCGTTCCGCGTGCCCATCGCGCGTCTCGCGGCGGCCCAGGCGGCGCTGGAATAATAAGGTAGGGAGGGCTCTCCGAGCCCTTTCCTGACTCGCGCCGCAGGCGCATCTGCACCATCAAAAGGGATGGCACTCCGGTGCCGTCCCTTTTTTTTGGTGCATCATCCGCGCTATCTGCATCATCCGCGCTATCTGCGACACCTGCGCTATCCGCGACGCCTGCGACATAAAGATGTCCTTTCGCGCATTTTCCGCGGCAAAATTCTCCCCGCCGCTCGGCCCCGGCGATTTCCCTTGCCCCGGTGCCGTCTTCCACGCTAAAGCGGTGGTCTACCGCCATGTTTCGCCTCCCTCTTTTTCTCCCCGCCGCCCTGCTTCTCTGTACGGCCCCCGGCCTCCGTGCACAAGACACCAACGCCGCGCAGCCCCTCGCGCAAGACGTTTCCCTGCGGCAACTGATGTCTCCGAAAGAGTTCAAGGCCTCGGGCCTCAAAAAGCTTTCCCCCGAGGAACTTACCCGCCTGGAGAATTTCCTGCGCGGCTACCGCGAGCAGGCCGTCCAGCAGGTCGCCAAGGCCACCGAGGAACGCGTCAACCCGCCGCCCAAGCGCAACCGCGCCACCCAGCAGCAGGTCGTGGAAAGCGCCATCAACGGGCCCTTCACCGGCCTGACGGGCCGCACCCGGATGGTGCTCAAAAATGGTTCGATCTGGCAGCAGTCCGACACCGACCTCAAATTCCGCTGCAACCTCGATAGCCCGGACGTGGTGCTCGTGCGTAATGTTTTCGGGTACAAGATGTACGTGACAGGCGCGCCACGCTGGTTCTATGCCCGTCAGATCGTCGTGGAATGAGGCTTGCCGCCGGGCGCGTCAAAAAAGTCTTGCTAACTTTCGGTGTTTTCCCCTACATCGCATCAGGTCACATCCCGGAAGCGTCTGGCAGACAACCTCCGGGCCAACCCGTTCAAAGTTTTTCGTAAAATATTTTTGACACTCCCTCTGACTTTGTAATAAACACGGCATCGTCGTGCTCTGCCAAGGGAGTGTGACAGACCGGGTTTGCGTAGAAAATCATTCGGCGAGGCCAGTTTGGGCCGCCGGATGCCACCACAAAGACCTCCTTAACCAACACAGACCAAGAAACGAAATGATTCGATCACTGCTCAGGAAAAAACTCCCTGCCTCCCGATTGGCTCTCACCATCGGTGTCGGCAGCACGTTGCTCGCCCTCCAGGGCGCGCAGGCGCAACAAATCTCCGACCCGGCGTCCTCGCAGGCTCCCGAGACTGCTCCCGTCGAGCGCGTCGTCATCACGGGCTCCAACATCCCCACGTCGGAAGAAGTGGGTGCCGCGCCCGTCGACACCGTCGACCAGGCGATCCGTGACCGCACCGGTCAGGAAGACGTGCTCAGCGTGTTGACCAGCTCCACCCCGGCCATCAGCTCTGGCGGCGGTAACCTGGGCCAATCCAATGCCAGTATCGCCTCCGGCAACACTTACGGCGGCTCGCAAGTTTCGGTGCACGGCCTGCCCACCCTGGTGCTCCTCAACGGCCGTCGTTTGACGGACTCGTCGGCGGCGGCGGCGGGTGGTCTTTCCTTCACGGACGTGAATCTCTTCCCCTCGGCGCTGGTCAAGCGCATCGAGGTCCTCAAGGACGGCGCTTCGGCCATCTACGGCACGGAGGCCATCGGCGGCGTTATCAACGTCATCCTGGAGCAGGAATTCCAAGGGTTTGCAATTTCCGGTCGCTACGGCTTCACCGAGAAGAGCGACGTGCACAACCAACGCTACAGCGCCATCTTCGGTGTCGGTGATGACAAGACGCACATCGTCGTCGGCGCGGAGTACTCCGAGCAGGACCCGCTCTTTACCCGGCAGCGCTCCGACCTGAACTCGACCCGGGTGGGCCAGGGCCCGTTCGCCACGGGCGCGGGCTTCGTCACCACGACCGTCGGCGGCGTTATCCGTGCGCGGGTCTCGCCGACCGCGGCTTCCCCGTCCATCTTCGTGCTCAACCAGGCGTTGAACAGCCCGAGCGACGTGACTCCTCCCGGCTCCGTGCCTCTCCCGGTTCGCGGGGTGGGTGGCGGTGTCAGCGGCTTCCCGGCGGGCACGTACCTCGCCAACACGGTTGCGCCGATCCCGGCCCTCAATCAGGTCAACCTGAGCCGGTTCACGGGTATCACGCTGGACCAGAACCGCACGGACGTTATCGCTTCGGCGGATCGTGAGCTGATCGAAAAGCATGTCGTGGCTTTCGCCGACATCCTGTACGCGAGCAACTATAGCCAGAGCTACCTGGCCCCGCAGCCGGTGTCCAACAACACGGGCGTGGTGATTCCCGCCGGTGCGCCTTACAATCCGTTCAATGGCACCATCGATGGCACGACGGCCAGCGCCACCTCGGTGTTGGCGAACAATCGCTTCCTCACCAATCCGCGCGTCTTCCGCAACGACACGGACTTTTACCGGATCGTCGCAGGCCTCAAGGGTGAAATCGTCAAGAACGTCAACTACGAGGTGGCCTTCAACGGCAGCCGCGACGAGTTGACCTTCAAGAACCCGAATCTGGTCATCGCTTCGGACGTGAACGCCGCCGTCAGGGGTGGTTACGACGCGGCGGGCAACGCCGTGCCGGCCACCTTCGATGCGGCGGGCAATGTGCTGACTCCGGCGGGGAACTATTCCATCGTGCGTGGCAATCTTCAGCCGTCGCTGGATTTCTTTGCCCGCTCCAACCCCACGGCGGCGATCCAGAACATCTTCGGCACCAACATCCGCTACCTCGTCACGAAGTTCGACGGCGTGGACGGCAAGATTACGGCGTTCCCGTTCGAGTTGCCGGCTGGTCCGGTCGGTTTCGCGTTCGGCGGTGAGTGGCGTCACGAGTTCCTCAAGGGCAACGACAGCCCCGAAGTCTTCGTGGGCAGCGTGCCGATCGGGGACATCAACGTGGGCCGCGACGTGTACGCCGGCTTCGCCGAAGTGCAGGTCCCGCTGGTTAGCCCCTCGATGAAAATCCCGGGCGTGTACCGTGCGGACCTCGACGCCGCTGGCCGCTACGAGGAGTACCAGGGCACGGGCAGTACCTGGGTGCCGAAGGTGGGCTTCACCTACCAGCCCATCAAGGACATCGCCCTGCGCGGTTCGTTCTCGAAGAGCTTCATCGCACCCACCCTGTATCAAACCCAGGGACCGTCGAGCAATGGCTTTACGAGTTCGTACAACATCGGCGGCGGCCAGGAGCAGGCGCAGTCGCTGAGCGGCTCGAACCCGAACCTTGCCAGTCCCCGTGCGGACACCTACACCGCCGGCATCGTGATCTCGCCCGAGAAGGTTCCGGGCTTGACGCTGAACGTCGACTTCTTCCATGTCGAAGAGGATCGCCTGATCGGCACCATCGATCCCGTCACGGCGATCAACAACGTCAACACGCTGGGAACCGCCTCGATCTTCTCCCCATTTGTCCACGTCGGCTCCTTCACGGGATCGACGAACAACGCGGCGGGCAGCCTCGCGGGCAACGGTCCGAGCATCTTCGTGACCAGCACCCAACAGAACCTCGGTCGCCAGCGGATCGGTGGACTCGACTTCGGTGCCAATTACACTCACGACTTCGGGGCGTTTGGCACGGCGCAAGCCGGCATCCAGGGCACGTACTACCTGCAGTATAAGGTGGAAACGCTCAAGGGTCTGCCGTCTTATGACATCATCGGGGTCTACAACGGTCTGGCGGGCGAAACCGAACAGTACCATCTGACGCCGACAGTGAGTTACTCGATCTACGGCGCCACGGTGTCGGCCATCGGTAACTACATCCCGTCGCTGCGCGATGCCAACAGCATCGGTGGCATCCAAACCTACGATCCGAGCCCGATCATCGGCGGCTACAATCTGGACAAGAACCACGAACTGCCAAAGATCCGTGATTACTTCACGATTGATCTGCTGCTGTCCTACGAGTTCACGTCCAAGCCTTCCGAGGCTCCGGTGCCCGCTCCGAAGGACGGCAAGGATCGTGGTAAGAACGTGGCGTACAATACTGGCAAGGACGTGAGCAAGAGTGCTCCGACGAGCCAGGAGATGGCCAAGCAAATGAACGTCGCCCGGTACTTCGATGGTCTGAAGCTGTCGTTTGGCATCCAGAACCTGACCAACGCTCGTCCGCCGTTGATCGTCGGTTCGCCGGATTCCACCAACACCGACGCGTCGATCTACGACCCGTACCAGCGGCAATACTACTTCGTGATCTCGAAGAAATTCTAAGTCACGCGGTCAGTCACCCTCTGTAAGAGGCCAGGCGCAAGCCTGGCCTCTTTTTTTCTTCACAAACAGTTGCGACAAGCGGTATAATGAAAAAAGTCAATCGAAACACTTATGAAAAAAACACTTGTTGCCTTCGTTATAGTTGGTTTGATCGGCGCAGTCTCGGCCCAAGCTTCCTCTCCTAAGGAACGTGCGGCCAAGGCTCCCACGAAGATGAAATCAGCTCAGATTGCCCGTGAGCGTATCTACATCACCAATATCCCCTGCACGGGTTCCCATCTGCCTCTGGTGGTGACCAGATACGGTGGTTACACCCACGCAAATTCGTCTTTCATCGCCTACAGCCACCCCGAGCTCGACCGGACGGGACAGTTGAGCGTGTTCGGCGAATTGAACCAGCGCGACCCGTCAATCTCGTCAGTGGGCCGCGTGCGCTAAGCACGCTTTATCGCCATGTGTGGCGATAAACTGGAAGACTGCGTCCATCGGGTAATCGGACTTTGCCAAACGTTTCGGCGAAGTCTGTCCCGACGGCTTTGGCAGTTGCGTTTGCAGTGGTGGAAAACTGCCTTGCCTACCCCGAATCGGCTGAGTAATCCTGAGGATGTTTTTTGGGATTATGAGAAGCGAATGACGAATGGAAGGTGGCAAGACACGGTCTCTTCTGCCTTCGTCATTCCCAAAGGACACACCAAGATATTTGTCCGGTGATGCTTAAGGAACCGAGGGAAACATCAGGAGTTCGTCGAGCCTATCCAAGCAAATTTGGGACCAGGTTTCGAGTTGGGCACGGCGCGCATGTAATTCTTCGGGAGTCAGGAATGACATTTGTGTGATTACGGATTCGCGCTTGCTGACTTCCGACCGTTCCAACTCGAAAACGTGAACCACTCCGAGGTGAACGCGGCCCACCTCCGTCGAATCGTCGTTCAACAAGGCGCGGACGTGGTTTTGATAACCGCTCTGAAGGTCGATTTCCTCCCCGACCTCGCGTTGCACCCCAGCCTGGTAGGCTTGCTCATCGTAGGAAAACAAGCTCTCGTCGGCGTCGTTGAGGTGGCCACCGATACCGATGGAGCCCTTGGCGACGAGGCGTTGCTCGCCGCCCTTCTTGCCCCGTACATAGTGCAGCACGCGGCCCTCGTGCGTCAGGATGACGTAGGGAATGATTTGTTTGCACCCGGGGTCCTGCTCGGCGCGTGACCGGGGCACGAAGAAGTTGTTCTCACGCGCCAAGATCGGCGGCAGGTAATGCGGCACGTCGAAGTTCAGCCCCTGGAAGGCACCCAGCTGGTCAAACAACTCCCGGCGGATCGCCAAGACCATTTCTTCGGGGGGTGAGGTGCTCATCGGCGGAAGATGGCCAGCTTCGCGGGAAGATTCAAGGCTCAAAAACCCGGGATCCAAGATTCAGTTTCCCACCCTCGTTTTCGGCAGAATCGCTTCTGCCAAATGGACAGACGCGCAACGTTCGATCCAAGCGCGAATCATGCGGTTAAACCCCTGCAACCGAGGAAATACTTCTATGGCAACCAACACTGGCAAAGGCTCCCGCAAAGGCGCGGTGGACAACCGCACGCAGGTCAAGAATCCCGCCACCGGAGATTACGTCAAACGCAACGAAGACCCCAAAAGCAAGGCCGACGGCAAGTTCATGGATGTCAAGAAGGACGGCACCCCGTTCAAGGGAATTGCTAAAGAGCCGGACAAACGCCGTACCAAGAAATAAAGATTCGAGCAACCAAGAACTCAAAAATCCAGGGAAGGTTCAAGAGCCGAGGTGCGGAGAGCTATTCCCCGCTGCGTACCGGGTTATTGCTGACGCTTTCCTGCAAGGAGGCAAGCACGTAATCGCGGTTCATCCGCGCGATGAAACTCGCGCTGATCTCCTTCGGGCAGACCGCCGAACAGTTGTATACGTTCGAGCAGTTGCCGAAACCTTCGTGGTCCATTTGGCGGACCATCGCCACGGCGCGCGCGCCGCGCTCGGCCTGGCCCTGGGGCAGGAGAGAGAGTTGCGACATCTTCGCGCCCGCGAAAAGCATCGCGCTGGCGTTCGGGCACGCCGCCACGCACGCGCCGCAGCCGATGCAGGCGGCGGCGTCCATCGCGAGGTCGGCGTTGAACTTGGGGACCGGGAGCGCGTTGGCGTCGGGCGCGGAGCCGGTGCGCACGCTGACGTAGCCGCCCGCCTGGATGATGCGGTCGAAGCTGGAGCGGTCCACGATCAGGTCGCGCACGACGGGGAAGGCCTTGGCGCGGAAGGGTTCGACGTAGATCGTCTCGCCGTCCTGGAACTTGCGCATGTGGAGTTGGCAGGTGGCAATGCCCTCTTTGAAGTTGCCGTGGGGAACGCCGTTGATGGTTAGTGAACACGTGCCGCAGATGCCCTCGCGACAGTCGGAGTCGTGCGCGATGGGTTCCTCGCCCCGGGCGGTCACGTCCTCGTTGACGAGGTCGAGCATCTCCAGGAACGATGCGCTAGCAGGGATGTTGGTGGCCTCGTAGTCCTTGATCTCGCCGAGGGAGTTGGCGTCGCGCTGACGCCAGATTTTCAGGTGGAAATTCATGGGTTAGAAGGGATGAACCACAGAGGACACAGAGGCAGGGAAGGGGGTTACTTGTAAGAGCGTTGCGCGAGGTGGACCTTCTCGAAATTGAGCGATTCCTTATGTAATTCCTGCGGCTGGTTTTCGCCCTTGTGCTCCCAGGCGGCGACGTAGGTGAAATTCGCGTCGTCGCGCAAGGCCTCGCCTTCCTCGGTCTGGCTTTCCTCGCGGAAATGGCCGCCACAGCTTTCCGTGCGATGCAGGGCGTCGCGGCACATTAACTCGCCGAATTCGAGGAAATCGGCCACGCGGCCCGCAGCTTCGAGGGATTGGTTGAGGCTGTCGCCGTCGCCGGGAACGTTGACGTTCTGCCAGAATTCCGCGCGCAGGGCGGGGATTTTTTCGAGTGCTTCCTTTAGTCCGGCGTCGTTGCGCGCCATGCCGCACTTATCCCACATCAGCAGGCCCAACTCGCGGTGGAAACTCGTCACGCTGCGCTTGCCCTTGATGGCGAGCAGGCGGTCGAGCTTGTCCTTGCAAGCAGCCTCGGCGCGGACGAACGCGCGGTGCGTCGTGTCATAACGGTCGTTCGGGCCGATGGTGGCGAGGTAGGTAGGCAACGTGTACGGCAGGACAAAATAGCCATCGGCCAGGCCCTGCATCAGCGCGCTCGCGCCGAGGCGGTTCGCGCCGTGATCGGAGAAATTCGCCTCGCCCAGGACGTGCAGGCCGGGCAGGTTGCTCATCAGGCAGTAATCGACCCACAGGCCGCCCATCGTATAATGGACGGCGGGGAAAATGCGCATCGGGCGGGTGTAGGCGTCCTCGCCGGTGATGGTGCGGTAAATATCGAACAGGTTGCCGTAGCGTTCGCGGATCGTGGACAGGCCGAGGCGCTTGATGCTGTCTGCGAAGTCGAGGTACACGCCCAGGCCGCTCTCGCCGACGCCGCGCCCGTCGTCGCAGGCCTCCTTAGCGGCGCGAGACGAAATGTCGCGCGGGGCAAGATTGCCATAGGAGGGGTATTTGCGTTCCAGATAATAATCGCGCTCGCTTTCGGGAATCTCCTTGGGTTGGCGCTTGTCGCCCTGCTTCTTGGGCACCCAGACGCGTCCGTCGTTGCGCAGGCTTTCGCTCATCAGCGTGAGCTTGCTCTGGAAGTCACCTTCGACCGGGATACACGTCGGATGAATCTGCGTGTAGCAGGGGTTGGCGAAGTACGCGCCTTTCTTGTGCGCGCGGTAGGTCGCCGTGACGTTGCAGCCCTTCGCGTTCGTCGAGAGATAATAGGCGTTGCCGTAACCGCCGGTGGCGAGGACCACCGTGTCCCCCGCGTGCGAGCTGACCTCGCCGGTGACGAGATTACGCACGACGATACCCTTGGCGTGGCCGTCGATGACGACCAAGTCGAGCATCTCGGTCTTAGGGTACATCTTGA
Organism: uncultured Chthoniobacterales bacterium; assembly: GCA_964242205.1. Taxonomy (GTDB): domain Bacteria; phylum Verrucomicrobiota; class Verrucomicrobiia; order Chthoniobacterales; family SZAS-18; genus CAHJWO01. Next base: position 12,749 of record CAXTBX010000018.1, on the reverse strand, counting down.
CCGTGCCGAGGGCGATCTGGCGTTCCAACGCCTGGTAAGCGCCGAGGAGAAGCTGCTGGCCGGTCTGGCCGCGCGCGTAGAACGTCCGCGACACCTGCGCGCCGCCGAACGAACGGTTCGCCAGCAACCCGCCGTATTCGCGCGCGAAGGGCACACCCTGGGCGACGCACTGGTCGATGATCTGCGTGGACACCTGCGCGAGGCGGTACACGTTGGCCTCGCGGGAGCGGAAGTCGCCGCCTTTGATCGTGTCGTAAAAGAGCCGTTCGACGCTGTCGCCGTCGTTCTGGTAGTTCTTGGCGGCGTTGATGCCGCCCTGAGCCGCGATAGAATGCGCGCGGCGGGGGCTGTCGTGGAAGCAGAACGCCTTCACGTTGTAACCCTGCTCGGCGAGGGTCGCGGCGGCGCTGGCCCCGGCCAGCCCGGTGCCGACGATCAGCACGGTGTATTTCCGCTTGTTATTCGGGGCGATGAGCTTGCCGCTCATCTTGAAGTTGTCCCATTTGGATTCCAGCGGGCCAGGGGGCGATTTGCCATCCAGCGTGGCATGGCCGTTGGAGCCATTGCCGTTCGTGGCGGATTGCGCTGACGGCTGCGCCGCTTTGGCGGGTGGCGGGGTGGAGGGTGTAGAGACTACCGGCACGGCGGCGACGCGGCCCGAAGCAGCGTTCGCGGATTCGGGCGAGATTTCCGGGGTTTGCGGAGCGGACGGGGCCGCGCCGAGCGCCTTGTCGGCTTCGGGCAGGATCGAGGGCGGCGGGGTCTGCGAATCTGGCGGTGGGGTAACGGGCGCGGCGGTCGGTACTTCGGCGGTCGCCATCTGCGATTCCTGGCCAGGCGGGTTGGCCGCGCCGGGGGCGGCCTCGCGGGCGGGCGGATTGGCCGGAAGCTGCGGATCATTGGCCACCGTCGGGTTAACAGGTCCGGCGGACGGAGGGGGCGGGGATTTCTGCTTGGATTTCTTGGCCATCGCGCGGCGCGGTTACGGTTTGATGAAGTGGAACAACACGGCGAGCGGGATCACGCTATTGCCCAAGAACAACGCGAAGCCCAGCACGTAGCTGCCTTTGTCGAGGATCGGAGCCAGTAACTTGTTACGCACGCCGAAGGTCTGAAAGACGCTCGAAAAACCGTGGGAAATATGCAGGCACAGAACGGCCATCGAGACGATGTAGAACAACGAAATATACCACGAACTGAAGCCTGTGACCACCATGTGATACACGTCGGGACGGCTGGCGGCGTCGTAAAAACCTTGGTATTCGGGTTTAACGATCTTCCAGGTAAAATGCGCCAGGTGAAAAACAATGAAACTCAGCAGCAACAGGCCGCTCAGGAGCATCGTCAGCACGGGGATGGACGCCACGATGCGACGGGGATGGGCATAGCGTTGGGGCCGGGCGGCGCGGTTCTCCATCGCCAGCTTGTATGTGAAATAGACGTGCGCGACGAAGAACACGAGCAGAATGAGGCGCGCCAGCCAGAGCAGCGGGCCGAGGTCGTGCAGGTGTTCGGCGTAGGAGTTGAGGTGTTCGCGGCCCGCGCCCCCCGGCCAGAGGATTTGCAGGTTGCCGAGCATGTGGACGATGACGAAACCCACCAGGGACAGGCCCGTGATGGCGACGATCCACTTGCGCCCGATGGAGGAGTTAACGAAGGCGGCGAGAGTTTTCATGCAAGCGAGGGAGACGGTCCGCGGCGCGGGACCACCCGCTCAACGGCGGCGCAGGCGGAATCCCTGTGCCTGCGCGTCAGCACCGGGGACGGCGGCGGCTGACTGACAGGCGGACGGACGGGCCGACACCCCGAAAAATTATGGGGTTGCCCACGGGGCGTCAATGGCCATTCTATGGAACGTGAAAATCGTCGGTGCGGAGCGCAGGCTGCGGATGGACCGACGACAGAGGGGCGGTGAGACGCTCCCCGGTGCATCGTTTTCTGCGACAAGGACAAAAAAGCTTGATTTTGGCCGCTCTGATGTACTAAATTATTTCCCGCGTCATGAGGAACCTGCTATTACTGCTCATCGTCGGGGTTTGCGTCTATCTGTACATGCATCCGCAGCCGGAGTCGGTGCCCGTGGTTGAACGGACTGTCGCCGCGGCTCCGCAGACCGGGCCTAGGTTTTATTACCATTCGCCGTTGGACGCTCCGGCCATGCGCCCCGGCACAAGCACGGGGATGGGATACTACTCCGCTGAAGCAAGTTCGCAGTTCGACAATTACCAGCACCATTCGCAGGTTGGCGGAGGGCACTCCGGCACGGTTGGGACGACGGCTTACGGCGGTGGCTCGACTTCAAACACCAGCGTTTATTATTCGACGAGCGGCAGCAATCTGAACAACGCCCCGCGCAACTACGGCAATGGCAACACGCAGAGCAACGGGTCGTACCAGGGGCGCTGAGTAAGTGGATGTACCGGGTGGATCGTGACCTCCGGGCACGATGGCGAACCCTTGCGGCGCAGCCGCCCAGGATTGTAGGGCAACGGGCCCCTTTGCCGCCACCGGTTGCGCCCCTTGCTCTTTGCATCCTCCCCCCTGTTTTCTGGGAGGCGCGCGATCTGTCGGCAACGGGGCCCGTTGCCCTACAACCAGACAGTCAGGCAGCTTCGCTGCGGAGTGTTCTGCCATCGCGCCCGGAGGTCACGATCCACCTGCCTATTTTTGTCGGACGAGCCGCTGCAACAATTCGCGGGTGCGTATGAGGCCCAGCGGCAGCCCGGCGGCGTCTTGTACCACGGCGGCGGGCAGGCGCACCGCGCGCAGCCGCCGCAACGTCCGCAACGCCGGGTCGTCGGGAGCGGCCAGGAGCGGTTCGCGCCGCAGGTAGGCCGCCGCAGGCCGCTGCGGGTCGCGCTCCAGGAGCAGCACGAACACATCGAGCAGGGCCAAGAGGCGGCCCTGCGCGTCGAACACGGGTAGGTAGTCGAGTTCGGGAGTGCGGGCGGCGGCCAGGAGATCGGCCACGCGAAGATCATCGGGCGGACCGGTCAGGCGCAGGCCCACGGGGAGCGGTTCGGCCAGTTCGCGCGTGGTCAGGGCGGGGAAATCGAGCACATTGACGACCGTGCGGTGGGCCGCCGGGGTGAGCGCGCCAGTGCGTTCGCCCTCGGCGGCGAGCGACCGGAAATCCTGCCGCGCGGACCCCGTGCCGGACGCGTCTTTTTCCAGCGCGGGCATGGGCGGCAGGAGGGTGCGCCCGAGCAACAGGCGTCCGGCGGCGAGCAGCGGCCCGAGCAGACGCACCGTGCCTTCGAGCATTCCGGCCAAGGCGGCGGTCGCACGGTAGGGAAAGCGGCGGAAAAGCGACTTCGGGAGCAGTTGCAGGCCCAGCAGGTACACGGGCAGCATGGCCAGGCCGGCCACGAGGTAGCCCGCCGCCCCGAACCAGTGGACGCAGGCATCGGTGATGAGCACCAAGGCAGCCACGTCCGCGAAGTTGGTCACCAGGAGCACCGTGGCAAGCAGGCGCGCGGGGTGGGCGAGCAGGCGGCCCAGGCGCACGGCCCCGCGCTCGCCCCGGTGGATGCGTCCGCGCAGCCGCGAGCGGCTGAGCGAAAGCAGCCCAGCCTCGATCCCCGCGTAGAGAAACGAGACGAGCAGGCAGAAAACGAACAGGAGAAGGGAAGAAGCACTCATTCGCTTTCGTTCAGCTTTTCCCTTTCGATCAATACCTCCGTAATCAACTTCCGCGCCACCCGCCGGACCGTCAGCTTCAAATCCGGCGGCAGCGGCAACACCGATCCGGCGGCGGGCAGGTAACCCAGCCGGTTGAAGATCAGGCCGCTGATCGTGTCCAACCCTTCGGCCTGCAACTCGAAACCCGGATATTCGCTGATGTCGTCCAGCCGCACGTGTCCGCCGACGAGCAGGCGGCGGTCGTCCAGTTCCTCGATGTAAAGGTCCTCCTCGCCGGTCGGCAGGGCGTCGCCGACCAGTTCCTCAATGATGTCCGCCACCGTCACCACGCCCTCCGTGCCGCCGTACTCGTCCACGATGATCGCCATGCCCTGCCGCCGCGCCAGGAAACTCTTGAGCAAGTCGAGCGCGCGCATCGTTTCGGACACGAACGACGGCGGGTCCATCAGTTCGGTGTAGGGTGGGGCGTGGTCACCGTCCGGGCCGTCCGCCAGGCGCAGGAATTTCTTCACGTCGAGGATGCCCACGATGTCGTCAGGCGTCTCGCCGTGGACCGGGACGCGGTGCCGCCGCTCGGCGCGCAGCCGGGCGATGGCCTCGGCGTTGGACAGATCGTCGACCAGGGTAAACGCCTCGACGCGCGGGGTCATGCAATCCTTGGCGGTCTTGTCGCCGAGCTTGAGGATTTCCTGGATCAATTCGCTCTCCGCGAGGTCGAGCGTGCCTTCCTTCGCGCCGATGGCCACCAGCGCCGCGAACTCTTCCTGCGTGAGTTTCAGCGGTGTGCTGACTTTCTTGGGAGTGAGGCGGTCGGCCAGGGTCTCGCTGAACGCCTGCAGGCCGCCGCACAGCGGGTTGAGCACGGGCCGGAGGTGGTGCAGCGCGATTACCGCCCGGCGCGCCATGGGTTCGGGTTGGCGTAGGGCAAACACCTTGGGCAGGAGGTCGCACACGCCCGCGACCAGCACAAATAGGCCCAGCGCGGCGGGCCAAAAAGGCACGGGCGCACCGTAGGATGCCGGGTGGTGCCACGAGGAAAAGGCGTGCAGGAAATACAAGCTCAGCACGCACAGCGGCAGGTTGGAAAGCGTTCCCGCGAGCAGGATCATGCTCAACAGCCGCCGGGGATTGGAGAACAGGGCATCAACGGTCGCCGCGTAACGGGTCGGCAGGGACACACGCAAGGCCGCGACCTGCCGGGGTTGGAGCGAAAAAAGCGCCGTTTCCGCCGCCGAGAAAAACGCCGACGATACTCCCAGCGCGAACATGGCCAGCGGGATCACGACGGCGGTAAAGGGCATCGAAGAGGAAGGATGAAGGAGAAAAGGCGGAAGGGCAACCCCGGTCAATCGGTGATAGGTTGAGGTCGTGTCCTCGCCGCCTCGCTCAGCGCACCCCGTCCAACCCCTGAAGAAGGCGGAGCGGATGGAGGCGTTCGTAGCCGGACTCGGCGGCGATCCCGCTCTCGCGCTGCACCCTTGTTACCAGGGATATTTCGCCTGTTTCAACCGGGGCGAATATTACGAGGCGCACGACGTGTTGGAACACCTCTGGCTCATGGACGGGCCGACCGGGGCGAACTACGCGTTTTACAAAGGGCTGATCCAGTTGGCCGGGGCATTCGTCCACCTGCGCAAGCAATTTGAGCACCCCACCCACGCCAAGCATGGCCGACGCCTGCGGCCAGCCGCGCGTCTCTTTGAGTTGGCCGCCGCCAACCTCGCCGGTTACGCGCCGCGCCACCTGGGACTTGATGTGGCCGTCGCCCGCCAACTTTGCGCGGAGCAGTCGGCGCGGATCGTCCGTGCGGATTTCATGATGAATCCGTGGACGCCGGAGTCGGCGCCACGCCTTGCCCCGGAACTCGAAACGGCGCGCTCTGCTTCCCTATAAAACAGGAAGGGAGGAGCACTCCGCTCCTCCCTTGCCTGACTACCCGCCGATGGCGGCGAAGGGCTCAGACGGTCTTGGCCGACCGGCGGCGCACCGCGATTCCCAGTCCCAGCAGCCCGGCACCCACGGCCAGCAGGCTGGAAGGCTCGGGTACAGCGCTGTAGCCGACGTTGCTGAAACCCTCGACCCGCAAGCCGTAGGCCGTGCCCGTGCCGGTGCCGCCCGCGCCAGCGGTGGCCAGCACGATCACCAGGCTGGAACCCGCCGGCACCGTGACCCCGAAGAACGAGATGTCCGGCGTGCCGTTGGGCGTGTTTCCGAACGAGTAATCGCCGGAGGAACCCTGGTCGCCCAGCCAGTTGGTCTGGAAGTTTCCCGCAGAATTCGTCGCCGTGATCGGATTGTACGAGTTGACGTAGGCCGAGGCAAAGAGGCCGAGGCCCTGGGTGTCGAATTCGATCTGCACGTTGGGCAGGCCTGCCAACTGGGCCGGGCTGAGAGTCAGCACGGTGTAGTTGAACGTCACCGTGGGGTTGTTCGTGCCCGGATAGGCCTCCGAGCCGCTGAAGTCCTGCGGGACACCGTTACGGACGAGCCGACCCAGTTGCGTGCTAGTCCCGGTGGTTGGGAAGGTTCCGGTCGTGTTGATGAGCACAACCGCCGACGCGGGCGACGCCGCCAGCAGAAAAGCGACCGCGCAGCCAGCAAGCAGGCTAAAAGTGAAGATTTTTTTCATGAGTGGAAACCGTTGGGAAGGGCGAGAAGATAGAGCTTGTTCAGGAAGTGATCGCAAAAAGGTCACGGCAAGTTGCGGGCCGCCTGGACGGCGGTCAGCGCGTTGAGCACGCCCAGGCCACCGTTGGGATCAAAGCCCGCTGCCTCATTGTCCATCGCCGTGCTGACCAGAATCGTGCGGATCTGCGAGCTTGTGATCGTCGGCTTGGCCGATTTCATGAGCGCCACGATGCCCGCCGCGTGCGGGGCCGCGGCCGAGGTGCCGAAGAAAGGCGAAAAGAGCGGGGTCTTGCAGGTCACGCCATCGGCGGCGGTGAAGTCCGGCTTCTGGAGGATTTGCCCGGCGGAAGCCGTGCCGAAGAGCGGGGTGCCCGTGCCGATCAACGTGCCCGTGGGCGTGTAGAAAATGCGGCGGGGCCCGTCCGAACTGAAGAGCTCGACCGGGTTGGCCGCGCCCGTGAAGGGCGTCGTACCCTGCTTGGCGCTATTCCAGAAGGTGGCGGCCATCGACAGGGTGCTCGCGCCGCCGTTGTGGCCGTAAACCGCGCCGTTGGTGGCAATCGCCAGACCGGCCCGGCCGGTGTCCAGGTGCAGGGCGCGAGTGGCGGAGGCCGTCGCGCCGTTGTTGTACTGCACGATGACCACGCGGGCACCGATGGGGAAGGTGCCGGAGACCTGTTCGTAGGGATCACCCACGCCGATCTGGCGCGTGGTGGCGGAAGCCAGCACGGTGGCACCGGTGCTGTCGAGCACGAAGAGATCGTAGTCATTCGTGCTGGTGTTCAGCGGATCAGACCACTTGAGGGTGATCGCCGTCGAGGCCACCGTGAGCGTATCGTAGAGCACCGGCGCGGCCGCCGTGCCGAAGTTGTGCACGAGGGCGGAGGTGCCGTCGGAGATGGGCGTGGGGGCCGCGCCGCCGCTCAGGAAGTCGCCCTCCCAGGTGCCGGACGTACCGTCAACCTTGTTGCCGGAATTGCCCGCCGAGGAAAAGTAGATGCCGCCGTTGCTCACGAACGTATTGACCGCCGCGGCGACGGTGCCGTCCTGGAAGACGCCTTCCGCGAAGTACGAAATGTCGTCCACGATGATCGTGCAGCCCTGGGCGGCGAGCGACGCGATGCCGGCGGCGAACGCCTGCTGGCCGCCTTCCGCCGTGGTGAAATAAATCTGCGCGCCGGGAGCCAAGTCCTGGATGATCTCCATCATCGCCGCGCCTTCGTCCTCGACGCCGCTCGTCGTGCTGCCGTCGTTGAGCACCGTGGTGTTCGGGCCGAGGTCGCCGCTGGCCTTGAGCTGGGTGACGATGGCCGAACGCGCGCTGTCGGAGAGCACGCCGACCTTGACGCCCGCGCCGGTGACGTTCAGGCCTTCGACGACATTCTTGGCTTGATGGGAAACGTAGCCCTGGGTGGTCAGCACGCCGGCGTTGGTGGTCCACAGTTCCGGCTCGGTGATGCGGGTGACCAGGGGGCTGGCGGCGATGGCGGGCAGCGCGGTGAGGGGCACTTTGGCCGTCAGCACGTGCTTGTCGCGGTAGGTGTCCACGACGGTGCCGCCGTTTTCCGTGATGAGCGCGTCGAGCTTCTTGGCCTTGCCGGTGATGACCACCGTGGCGAGTCCGTCGGAGTTGACGTTGGTGCGGTCGATGATTTTGTCCGTGCCGCCGATGGGCAGGAAGCGCGCCTGACGGCTGGCGAGGCCGATGTTGGAGGAGATCTTTTGTTCCTCGGGCGTGAGCGAGTGCTTGACCTTCAAGATCTTGCCGATCTGCTTGAGGGCCTTGGGAGAAATCTGGTCGGCGGGAATCTGGGCCAGACCGGTGGTAGTGACCGAGACGAGGAGCGTGGCGGCCAGCGCCGGAAACTTCGCGGCGCGAGCAGCCCTAAACAAAGGTTTGATCATAAAATTGAAAGCCAGAACGGACCGGACAGCGGGAAAAACAGCGGCTTGTGCCCATTACAAACACGAACAAGCACAAATATTTTTTGTCGGTCCGCGTCGTGTCCGCACCTGTGTTACACAGGAGTCGATTTGCAACGCAAGACAAAGTGCAGAGTTTTTGTAGAAAAAGGGAAGCGTCGGCCAAGCGGCGCTCATGCAAGGGTTTGTTTTAATCGTAGCGCCACCTTGCGCCACTCTTGGGACGACGAACCGGCTCCGTCAGCCTTTGGGCTGAGTCGGCCCGCGCTGCAGCGCGGATCATTACGTTGGTGATTAAGCAACAAAACTAGACAAGGAATTTGCTTGCCGGATCGCCGCAAATCGCGCATCAACCGCTGCGACGCAACGCGGATAGGGATTTTGTTGGAGCTGCCCGGGGAGGGAAATTTCCGGCCAGGACTCTGCAAAGGGAAAATTCGCCGCGCGGGCCTGCCGACGCAGGTTGACCCAGGGAAACCGTCAATCAACACCGATGAATCTTAAATACGTCCTTCCGCTTGCCGTGGCCACGGCCTGCCTGTCTTCCACGGGCCAAATTCACGCTGCCGCCTACACCGAAAACGGCGACGCGGGTGACTTGCCCAACACAGCCCAAGTCGTCGCGGGCACGGCGGGCACTCCGCTGACGCTGCTCTCCGGTGCGTTGACGCTCACGGGCGGGCTGTCGGACAGCGACATGTTCCAGATTTACGTCAGCAGCCCGAGCACGTTCTCGGCGTCGCTCACGGGCTTCTTCCCGGGCTTCAACAATTTTGACTCGCAGTTGCTGATCTTCAACGCCGCAGGGCAAGGCATCCAGGCCAACGACGACGATCCGGCGACCGGCGCGCAGCAGTCCAGCCTGCCGACGGGCAACACGCTCATGAGCAGCCAGAACGCGGGCCTCTTTTACTTGCTCGTCAGCGGCTCGGGCCGCTACGCGACCACCACCAGTGGCAGCTTGATCTTCCCCAACTTCACCGACGGCACGACCGATCCGACCAACGTGTACGGCCCGAACACGACCTCGAACGTCGTGGGCGGCTACACGGGCAGCTCCAACGAGGGCGGGGCCTACCGCGTCAACTTGAATGGCGCGCAGTTCGTCGTGGTGCCGGAGCCTTCCACCTGGGCGTTCGTGCTCGGCGGCGGTGCTGGGCTGGCGCTGGTCACCCGCCGCTCGCGGCGCGCAGGTCGGGCGAGCGTCTGATTTTTTACGTCCTTTTCTAATTTGATCCCATTTTTTGACCGACCTATGATTTCCCGTCCGTTTCGTTCCTTTGCCACGGCCACGGCTGCGGCGCTGCTGGTAAGTTCCGGGGCCGCTTCGCTGCACGCCGCGTTGCCGGAGAACCTAAACTTCGGCCTGCGCGAGCTCGCGCAAGCTTACAAGACCGCAGCCAAGCCGACCGGCTCCAAGACGCTGGCGCACACCGAAGCGCAAACCGTGCTAGCGGCCAACCCGCTGGCCCGCGCCGACGAGCAAGACCGCGTCATCACCGACATTTACCTCGACGGCACCGCGCCGATTGACGACGTGGTGGCCAAGCTCGAAAGCCTCGGCTGCAAGATCGAGGCGCGCCTCGACTGGTACATGAACGGCGCGCTGGCCGTCTGGGTGCCGCTGGACCAGGCCGCGAAGGTGGGCCGGGCGCACGGCGTGCAGAACGTCAACCTCGCCATTAAACCCAAGCACCACGTCGGCAAGGTGACGAGCCAAGGCGGGTTCGTGCTCAAAGCCGAAGCCTTGCAGGGCACCAACGCGCTGACGCCGACCCTCACGCAGCTCGGCAACCTCGGCGCGGGTATCACGGTGGGCGCGCTTTCCGACAGCTACAACATGCTCAAGACGACGGGCACCGGCACGGCGAACGCGCCGCTGTTCGCGCCAGTGAAAGCCCCGGACGACGTGGCCAGTTTCGATCTGCCCGGTGCCGCCAACCATCCCTATGGCAACACCACGGCGGTCAACGTGCTCAAGGATTACACCAGCAGCACGGGCATCGAGGACGAGGGGCGCGGGATGCTCCAGCTCATCCACGACGTGGTGCCGCAGGCCAAGCTGGCGTTCTACACCGCCGACATCTCGGAAGTTGATTTCGCCGCCGGTGTTGTGGCGTTGCAAGCGGCGGGCTGCAACGTGATCACGGATGACGTGGGTTATTTCGACGAGCCGATGTTCTCGGACGGCCCCGTGGGCCAGGCCATTGACCGCGTGACCGCCCTCGGCGCGGTTTACACGTCCTCGGCGGGCAACGACGACGCTTCCGGTTACACCGGGACGTTCACGCCGGTGCCCAACGACGCCACGTCGCAGGCCGCCCTGGGCACGCTTTACACGAACATTTCCGCCGCGGAAAAATTGGTCATCACCGATTATCATTCCTTCGGCAACGACGCCAGCGGCAACCCCATCCTAGTGCAGAACGTCCGCATCCCCGGCACCAGCGCGGACGCCACCGGCGTGCTCGCCTTCCAGTGGGATGACCCTTACACGGTCATCGCCAGCCAAGGTGCCACGGCGTTGGCGGGTCAAAACGTCACGACGGACTTCGACATCCTGGTGTTCAACGCGGCGGGCGCGATCCAGACCAGCCGGAGCGGGCAGACGAACAACTTCACCAGCAAGGTCCCCATCGAGCGTCCCGGCACTGCCTTGGCACCGGCGACGAGCTACAAAATAGTCATCGTCCGCACCAACCGCAGCGCCGCCTCGGCCACGCCGAACTTGGCCACGCACCTGAAGTACACGGTGGACACCAACGACACACCGTTGCGCGGTGATTTCATCACCATCGCCACCGCCAACACCCACGGGCACAACCAGGCGGCGGGCTGCATCGGCACGGCGGCCTACCGCTACGACTCCTCCCCGGTGGTGGACGTGCGCGACCCGTCGCACCCGCCGTATCCCATCGTGGAGCAGTTCTCGTCCAACGGCCCGGTGACGGTTTATTTCGATGCCAGCGGCAACCGCATCCCCGGCGTGACGCGCAAGCAGCCGGTGCTCGCCGCCCCCGATGGTACGAGCACGAGCTTCTTCCCGCCCGCCAGCGTGACCAGCGGCACCACGCCGCCGCCCGTCCCGGGTCCGGCGAACCCCAGCCCGTCCGACTTCAACGGCGACGGATACCCGAACTTCTTCGGCACCAGCGCCGCTGCCCCGCACGCCGCCGCCGCCGCCGCCATGGTGCTGGGCGTCGCCAAGGAAAACAACCTCGCGTTGTCCCCGGCGGACGTGCGTTCGTTGTTGACCTCCACAACGCAGGGCAACGAGGACCAGACGCCCAACTACGCGGTTGGGACCGCCGGGACGGTGACGGTCGTCGCCAGCGGCTACGGCCGGGTCGACAACAACGGCTACACGGTGTCGTACAACGGCGCTGCGGGTACAACGCTGAGCCAGATCACCATTGATCTCTCGACCATCGGCGTGCATTTCGACACGACGACGGCGATCCCGACCGACACGAGCACGACGGCGACGGGCACGGGCGTGGTGGTGTCGGCCTTCAACGGTACGACGACTCCGGCGGGCTTCACGGCTCCGAGCGTGGCGAGCTTCGCGGTGAGCAATGGCTCCCAAGGCACGGCCACTTCGTTGCTGACGATCAACTTCAACAACTTCAATCCCGGCGCGACGCTGAGATTCGGCATCGGTCGGCGCAACGATGTCGTCAACATCTTCGCGCAGCTCGCCGAAGTCCTCGGCGGCCAGACGCCGGCCAGCCCCGGCGCGCTGCTCGGCGCGACGACCAGCACGGGGGCAGCCTCGTCGGGCCGATTCAGCAACACGTTCAAGCAGAAGTGGAACTACAAGACCGGTTACGGCTTGATCGACGCGCAGGCGGCGGTCAACCGCTTGCTCAGTTCGTTGACGCCTCCGTAAACGGAGCAAGCTGATATAAGATCAAAGGGACGCGGCGGTCGGCGCAGGGAACGGGGTGCGCTGGCCGCCGCGTAAGGTTTTTGGGTGGTTGCCAAGGTAAAGAGTGAATTGGTGAAACTTAGGAAGTTTAATAAAAAACTGTAAACCTGCTAAACTTGATATAAGTCGCGACCGATGGATCCGGTCATTAACCCCTTTACTCCTAGGGCGGGCGCCCCACCGCCGGAATTGGCCGGGCGCGACACCTTGCGCGAAAAAGTCCGTGTTGCCATCGAGCGCGTCCGCCGGGGCAAGCCTGACAAGAGCGTTTTGATGATCGGTCTGCGTGGCGTGGGAAAAACTGTGCTGCTCGACCGTCTGCGAATGGACGCGGAAAAGGCGGGAATCGAAACGATGCGCATCGAAGCGCCGGAAGACCGCTCCTTGCCAGCAATCCTCGCGCCCCAACTGCGCAGTGCTCTGCTTCGTCTATCGAGAAAGGCACACGTCAAGGAACTCGCTGAACGTGGACTGCGAGCTTTGGCCGGTTTCGCCAAATCTCTGAAGATGAAGTATCACGACCTGGAGGTCGGGTTGGACTTTGCGCCTGAACCCGGCCTGGCCGACAACGGCGACCTAGTAATACTCCGTGCAGTAGTGGTTTGAGTCGGCGCGGGGGCGGTGCATG
>CAXTBX010000017.1:0-53540 GCA_964242205.1 uncultured Chthoniobacterales bacterium | reverse complement strand
ACCATGAGCAACGAAACCGCCATCCCCGCCCTCCTGTCCAAGGCGACCTACCACCTCCACACCGACGATGTCGCTGCCTTTAAGCCAATCGCCATCCGTGTGGCGCAAGCGGCCAAGGAGCAAGCGGGCTGTCTTTCCTTCGACGCAGCACAGGATCTGGCGGACCCAACCTTGATCCATCTCGTTGAAGGCTGGGCCAGTCACGAGGCGTTAGCTGCGTTTTCGGCTTCCAGCGGCTTCCAGGCTCTCCTCCAAGAGGCGATGGCACTCCGTATCCTCGGCCGCTCTGTCTCCGTGTACCTCGTCTCGGGCGTGGAAAACCCTCCGATGCCTTCCTAAAAGACAGTCGGGGGATCGCAAGAAATTTCGTAATAGCGAGTTGAGTTCGTGACACAGCATCGACGGATGCTGGGTGGTTGCTCGCGCAGCGGCACACTAGACTGGCCCGCCTGACTCCGACAAGACGAGGTGCAGATTCGGGAATACGGATGTCGTCATAACCAAATTGGGTCTAAAACTGGGTCTTCCAGCAAAGCCAACCGCCAAGCGGGGGCCGAGGTGGCGAGACAACGCGCGGTTTCTTTCGCTTCCTGCAACCGGCCGAGCGCCACCAGAACCCGAGCTTGCTGATGGAGGACCGCCGGGTCGATCCGCGCGTTCGGTTCCAACGCCTCTAATTCCTCCCAAGCCGCTTGTGCCGCGCCGAGTTCAAGCCAGCCTTGCGCAGCTTGAACAGTCATCTGCGCGGGGTTCATCTTGCTGGGCGCTCTGTCTATCATGCCTTGGATGCATCTGCCCCCTCCGGTGGCCGTGGGAGCTTGGGCGTGGCTCGCATGATCCGGGTCGTCTTCCGATGCCCACGCATTTGTGACGGTTTATGCGCCGAAGCAATCTCGACTCTCAGCTTGGCAAGATCCCCGTCTGAAAGGTGAGTGAGTTTCGCCTTGTGGGCATCTCGTTCGTTCGCGATGGCTGCCGCCATCGTCCGAAGGTCCCAATTCACCGCTGCCCACGCCGCATCCGCCAGCGTCCAGCCACACGCCTGCAAGCGTTCGGCCATGCGAACCTCGCTGTGGCGATGCTCCGCGATGATCGCGTGATAGACCTCGGGCGCGTGCTTGAATTTGGGCTTGGTTCGTCGCATCCACGGGTCTTCTCGGCGTGCCATGGGTTTGTGAGGCGGCGGGGAAATTTCTCACCAACCCGAAAGAGCATTATCCTTGCCCTACTAGGTGTCATTTGCAAGGAAAGGGGTGAAGCAAGTCAAGCGGGTAAAACCAAGCCTCTGCCGTCCGGCGCTTCGGCGGCGGCCTCGTCGTCCTGAAATTCCAAGGCGAGTTCAAAGATCTTTTTGCACATCGCGGGCGTGAGCCAGGCGGGTGGCGGCGGAGAAGTTTTGAAGTGCAGCAAGGGATAGACGGCGGGAAGCCCGAGCCGTTCGTGTTCGACGGCGATCCGGTTGGCGAGGTACGTCCACGGCATCCTGCTCAGCAGGTCCACGTCCTCAAGCGGCACGTCCAAGCCGACGAGCGTGCCAATCATGCGCAGGACGGCGTAGCCGTGCTCTTTGTAGATGCTCTCCAATATCTCGGGCGGGTGCATGCTTTTTAGAACCTCCGTAGTGGGTGCGGGGACGGACAAATCACATTGCGTGGAATTCCACGCAATTCAAGGCGGACAAATTGAGCAGGATGGTGCGTTGAAGTCGACGCATTTGCTGTTTTGTCGTGAAAGCCAAGCCCCGGAACATCGTCGGCCCGCAAGTGCGTCGTTTGCGCTATCAGCTTGGCCTCTCGCAAAACGAGTTCGCCGCGCGCTGCCAACTCAAAGGCTGGGATATTTCGCGGGACGTGGTTTGTGACATCGAGCTTCAGCGACGGTGGGTGGCGGATTTCGAAGTGATATTTCTGGCTCAGCACCTCCAGGTCTCGGTGGACGCGCTCTGGCCGACGGCCATGCGGCGCGCCCTGAAAACCGTGGTTTGAAAGCCGGGTTCCGGTTGCTCTTCATACACGAGTCAATTTTCGTCGGCCTGTCAACCAGATATAGCATAACCAGATAAGGAATAAAACTGCCAGCTATCATGCGTGGCAGCGTTGCGTCCCTTCATTCGGCTCCCTACAAACGGTTTCTCCGGGAGGTCAAGGCCATGCGGCTGAAGGCCCAACTGACTCAGGAACAACTCGCCAAGAAACTTCGGCAATCGCAAACCTACGTCTCCAAAAGCGAGAGTGGTGAGCGGCGGCTCGATCTGGTCGAATGGCTGGCGTTTTGCAAGGCGTGCCGGCACGACCCCAAGGAATTTCTCGACCGTCTTTGATCTGCTTTTCCCAGGCGGCGGCAGTGCGGCCGTGGATGGGTATGGCAGCGGGATCACACGGGTAGAAAGCGGCACGGGGCGAATGTCCCAGAAGTAGGACCCAACAGCGCGGCTTTTGGGCGGACGATGCGGTCCCAGAAATGGCACATCGCTCCACTGGGTCCGTTCCTCTTCGCAACGTGCTGGCCAGCCGTATCCGCCGGGCACGCGAGAAGCTGGGGTGGTCGCAGTCCGACCTGGCTCGCGAACTCCAACTGGTGGGCTGGGATGCTGGGCGCACGCTGATTACGAAGATCGAATTGCGCGAGCGGTGCGTGACGGACTACGAATTGATCGTGCTGGCGCGCGTGCTCGCCGTCGATTTGAACGATCTCACACGCGGTGCCTACAAGGAAGCCTTGCGCATGGCGCAGCCCGGCGGGGAGTCCGCGTCGTAGCCGCCCCTCTTTTAACGAAAATCGTGGGAGGAAGCCCCCGTGATGAGCGGACAGGCGAGCCGCTCGATCCGCGTGGCGCGCACCAGCGGCAGGCCTTGGCCGGTTTCGGTGCGGTGGGTTTGGGAGTCTCGTCTGTCTTGCGGGTGGGCATGATGATTTCCTGTGATCTGCAACGGCATTCGTCACGCATCTTATCTCTTCAGCGCTCGTGATCGTTCGCTTTTTCCCTCGCCCGCGCCTGCTTTACCATCTTCACAGGAATAGCAGATGTCGCTGTTTTGAAGCTGGCGGCGGCACCATCCAACTGGCCTGCCTGAGCTTCTCGTGAGATCGCCAACATTGTTTCGCGCGGGATGGATTGGAAGTCGATCTGATATCCTGCTTGTTTGGCAATGTCGCCGAGCATCACGCGCTGGGTGCGGCCATTTCCTTCCCTGAAAGGATGAAGGGCATTGATCTCTCCGAAGAAATAAGCCAACCGATCACAAAAGCCGTCCCGTGGAAGGGAGCGCAGCATGTTCTCTTGCCGAAGTTGATCGAAGATGCGCTTGCCTTCCGAGGAGAGGAATTCGTGACGGCAAAACAAGCTAGCGCCTTTGCTCATAGAGACGGTTCGCAATTGCCCGGCCCAAGAATACACGTCACGGAAAATGTGACGGTGGATGTTCTGTAGATGATCCAGGTCGAACTTCCCCGCGACGGGTCTGCGCTGGATTTGATCGAGCCGGAGGACGGTGATCCGGGCCTCCGCTTTCGACAGGTCGGCCTGAGCGCGGAAGCCGAACGAATTTTGAAGAACGTCTGACTGCAAATAGCAGTACGGGTCTTGCTCGCTCACGCGGAAGCGTTCCTAATTTTCTGAAGCGTATTCTCAATCGCTTTTTCGAGCGTGATCTCGCCACGAATCCAAGCGTCGGCCTCCGCATCGTCGTCCGTCGTCAGGAAGCCATCCAAGCCTTCCAAGCGCAGACTGTGACGCGAATTCTCGTGGATCTCGCGCCTCGATTGCATCTCTTCTTCCGTGATCGGGGGAAGAGGTCGCTTGGGTGTGCTCACAGAGAAATATTATGCCAAAATCGCGAGCTTCTCGCAAACCTATACCACGCTATTTTCGCATCGCCGCGACCGCGCGCATGGCAGCGTTTTTCACGGCGCTGCCGCCGCTGACGGCAAGCGAACTGCCGCCGGTGGCCACCGCCGCTACGCCCTGCGCTGCCAGACTCGCGGCACCCGTTAATGTGCCAATGGCGCTTCCAGGTCCACCGATGTGGTTGTGTGTCACCAGAGCGGCAATTTGGGCAGGTACTTTGTCAACGAGCATTGCCACAATCACTAGAGCAGCCAAGCACGTCAGAGCAGGCGCAAGCTCGGTCATGTTTCCTTGGGTTATATTGGCTGACCAGATTGATCGCCGTATTCATCAATAGGTTCAGGGTGAAAAGTTTTAATCCGGCCGCAATCACGGCTTTATAATAGCTGATCGCCATTTCCGAGGTCCACCGCGAGCCGCCAAAACCGAGGACGAAAACCCCGGCGTAAATCAGCGTCAGCGCCGAACAGATGGCGATTATGAGCGTGACGATCATGTAGCAGCCGAGCAGCAGAGCCACGAGAGAAATGAGAGTCCACATTACAGCCATTTTGGGGTCCCAAATGCTGACGTTGTTTGCGGCGGCGTTGGCGAAATTGAGAGCGAGCTGCAAAACGGTGTTTCCCTTGCTCGTGCCGTCGCCTCCTCCGACGTTTGCTCCCGCCTGTTGTAAACTTGTGACAATCGAAACCGCGATGTCGGTTCCGTTTTGTAATAGCCAGTAGAAAAAGCCGGTGGTGATCGTGAAGCGAACGAGTTCCGCCATGAAATCCATCAGGTCGGCCTTTTTCAGCATGAGCGTTACTCCCGTCCAGACCAGGGAGCACGCGGCCAAACTCCAAAACAATCGCTCGGCATACTGTTCGATTTGAGTTCCAAAGCCTGTGATGGCACTGGAAAACTGGTTCGTGATCTGCGCTCCAACGTCAGGATTTTGCGCGCGGACATCAGGGATGGCGCATAGAACGGCAACCACCGAAACGAACAAGATCAGCTTACGCATCTACTTCATGTCCTCAGTTTTCGGTGGGGATGGGCGTGGTGTCATTGAAGTATTGAGCGGCGCGGGTGTGTAATCACCTGGGTTGCCGCGCATCCCCTTTTTGGTGGCCTCCTGCTCAGCCTGTACTTTCTTTTGGTCTGATTTGTCACAGCCGACCGTGCAAAATGCCGCAGCCACAACCACCGCGATGAACGTGAGGCGAAGAATTTTCATAGATCACCAGATTAGGGATTTTAGTGCCGCATGGATGTATTGAGCGACGCGGCACTGTAAGCCCCCGGATTCCTCTGCATCCCGTTTTGGGTGGCGGTGGCCTCGGCGGCTTCCTTGTTCGCCAGACTGGCATTGCGTGCCGTGGTGGCGTCCGCGAGGTGGACGAGCAACGCACGGACCTGTTGGAGTTGCGCGACCTGGGCGCTGGCAAGCTGCATCCCTGCCTGCAATGCCTGGAGTTGGCCGGTCGTGCCTTGGGCACTGGCGGTCATTTTGCTCAACATCGCGGCGTCGTGAGCCATGTTGGCGTTCTGCGTGGCGAGGTTTTGCACCGTCGCGCCGTATGACGCGATCTCCGTGGCCGAAGCACCGGCGGTAGACTGCCGGAACGTGGCGACGGTGGGCGGATGCTGATTCCACTGGGCTTGCGTCTGGAACTGCGAGAGAAACGTGTTGTACGCCCCGGTCGTGCCGTTAACGGTTCCGACCAGTTGGTTGAGCGACGTGCTGGCGTCCGCCCACTTGTACTGCCCGAGCGCCTGCAAATTCTGGATCTGCGCCTGGTACTGCTGGAGCTGGGTTTCGTACTGCTGCACCTGCTTGGCGTATTGGGTCACCTGCTCGGCGTAGCTCATCACGTGGGAGCCCGCCGTGATGGTGGCCTGCACGGTATTGAGCGGGTCGGTCACGATGTACTGCGCCCGCGCCTGCTGCGCGTGGGAAAGCCAGCCCGCGCCGAGAAGGAGCGCGACGGCCACGGGATTGGTTTTGCGATGGGTTTTCATTTTGGAGTTTAGCGGCTAAATCGGCGGGGAAATCACTTGGCCAAGCGGTACTGGAAATCCTGGTAAGGGGTCATCTCGAAATCTTTGACGGCCAAAATATTAAACCGGTAGCCCGGACGAATCTTGATGGTCGGGGCCACATTGAGGTTTTTCTGGATCATCTGCGCGATGACGTTGCCAAAGACGTTGCCAAGGGACTGACTCAGGTTCTGTTGCAACCCGTTGTTGCTGTAGGCCGACGCATTCAGATTCGAGTTAGCCGCCGGGACGCTCTGGGCCAACTGCTGGCTGTAGGACACGCCGCCGACCACGGCGGAAAGCAGGATCGCGGAGCCGAAGGTGCGCAGGTAATGGTTGTCCACCTGATCGGAGAAGCCCGCGTACCCTCCCCCGTCCGTGCCAGGCTGCGAGCCGATGTCGAGCGCGCGGCCGTCGGGAAAGATGATCCGCTGCCACGCGATGAAAACCCGGTCCTGGCCGTAGCCGACGTTGGATGAATATGCGCCCACCAGACGGCTGCCCTGCGGCAGCAAAAGATACTGGCCGGTCGGGGTATCGAACACGTTCTGGGACACCTGGGCGATGATCGTGCCGGGCAACTCGGAGTTTACGCCGGAAATGAGGACGCCCGGGATGACGCTGCCCGTGCGCAGCATGAACCTCGTAGGGTTCTCGATCCGCGCGTTGGTCTGCCAGCGGTGCGCGTCCACGGCGTCGAACTGACTGAGACCCGTGAGGTCCGCCCTCGGCGCTCCGATGCCCGGATCGCTGCCTTTGTCCTCCTTGTCCCGCGCCAGGATTCCCCGCAGCAGCGCGAGCTTGCGCGCCTCCGGATCGTTGTCTTGGGCAGGGGTGCTCCCCGCCTTGGGCAAAGCGATTCCATCCAGGCTGGGCTTTGCCGCGAGCGCGGTCTGCAAAGCCTGCATCCGGGCGGCGTCGAGTGGATCGGGGGTCGCCTGTACGAGGCCCGGCGGCAGGGCGACGGCGGCGGCTGGCACTGGCCTGGGTGCCGGTGTGGGTTCCGCGGGTGGCAGTGCCCACGCGAGTTGCTTGGGAATGATGCTGTCGGCCTGCTTCGCGGCACTCGTGTGCGCTTCGGTGTTCTGCGTGATCTGGCGCTGGCTGCGCGAATACATGACTCCGATGACCACGACCAAGAAAAACACCATGAGCACGAAGACGATCACCATCGGCGTCTTGTTGATGCGCCGCGTGCCAGTGCGTGCCGCGTAGGATGCGCCCGGTGAATTCTCCGGCGCGAGGTCCGGGTCCGGGTTCAGGCTGGGATCGTTATTTGCCATTGCGGGCGTTGCTCCTGGTGCGGGTGGTCACGGTGGTGGAACGCGTCGTTTTCGTGGCGGCCGGAACGATTTTCTTGGTCAGCTTTACCTCGTCGCGTCCGATCACCATGACCGCGCGGTCGATGACGGAATCCACGATGTAGCGGTTGTGCTGGACCCGGTAGTTGACGATCACCCGGTCATCGCCCCACAACCCCTTGCCCCGGCGCAACACGAGCAGGCTCGGGGCCTCCGTCTGGCTCATGGAAGGCGGCATCTGGATGTAGGTTTTCACGCCGTCCGTGTAGGCGTAGAGCGGCTGCCAGGGGGCGTCGCCGTCGATGCGGTAGGCGATGGTCGGCACGGGTGGGCCGGGCGTGATTGGCTTCGGCAGGCGTGCGAGGGCGTCCACCCTCGATCTCGCCGCCGTTTTCTGGAGCGCGGCCAATTCAGCCGCGCGTTTCTGCTCCAAGGCCGCCACCTCCGGGTCTTCGGGATAGTTGAACGTGACGTAGTGCATGAAGCGGTCGAAACTCGACTGCAAAAGCAGGTGGTAGGTGCGCTTCGTGGTCGTCACGACGAGGGAGGTTTTCAGCCCTTCGTCCAGGGGCTTGATGATGAGGTGGGGACGCTGCAACTCCCCTTCTTGCGAGTTCGTGACGGCAATCACCCAGCGCGCCGTGTCCCCGATGTTGACGGAAGTGACGGCCTCGCCCGGCTGCAACTCTACGTCGGTCAGTTCCAGCACTGCGGCCGTCACCGCCGGCAGCGACGAATTGAACGTCAGGACCACGGAGCCGTTCACGCTGGATTGCGTCTGGAACTCGGCGCTCTTTGCCGCCCACTGGTCGGTCATCCGCACGCCGTCCTGTTCCTATGGGGTCAACGTGCGCGTCGCTTCCGCCCTGGCCTGCTTGGACACCAGATCCACGCGGCGTTCCGCTGAAAACGGCACGTCGGTTTCCCCGAATGGGGGGACCGGGTAAATCTGTCCGGTGGGCGGCAGAGTGTTTCCTGTCGGGGTGGGCGTCGGGTCGGGCTGGGGCAAATCCGCGAGCGCGGGCGAAGTGGGCACGGGCACCTGCACCACGGCGTTTGCCTCCGGTTGCGCGGGCAAAGGCGGCACGGTCTGTCCGGCGGGCGTATCCCCAAACGCCGCGGGGATGGCGGCAGCGACGCTCAAAGCGAGGGCGACGGTCCCCGCGAGCCAGGTTCTCATTTGAGGAGCCATCTTGTTTGCTAAAATCCGATTTTGCTCCAGTTGAAGTCCTTGACGTACAGACCGATGGGGTTGCGTTGAATCTCCTGCTCGGTGGTGCTGGCGGTCGCGGGCACGATGTAAACCGTGATCAGCGCGCGCAGGTTGGTGACGCTTTCCGGGTGGCCATCCCGGGTGGTGACGGTCTCGGTCCAATCGACCTGCCACGAATCCTGCGATTGCGGGATGATCCCGTTGATCGACGCGCTGACGAGCACCTTGCCGGCCCGAAAGAAGGGATTGTTTTCCTTCGAGCCGTTGAACCACTCGTTCATCTTCGCCGTGGCCGGGTCGGAGTTGGCGAGCAGCGCGTAAACGTCGCGGATCGCGTTGGCCTGGAGCTGCTGGTCCGGCGTCACGAGGCGGGCCTTGGTGATGAAGGTCGCCAGCTCCGCTTTGACGACGCCAGACAGACTGGCCGCGTCGATGGCGGACGCCTGCCGCACGGCGGCGACCTGGCCCAGTTTATCCACCTCCACGATGTAGGGCACGAACCGGCTCTGCTTGGCGACGGACACCATGCCGAGCACGGCGATGGCGGCGACGACGAGGCTGCCGATGCCTACCGCCTGCCAGACCTTCGCGGCGGTGACGACCTGGCCGACGTGCTCGTTCCAAGAGCGCCGGGCGTTGAGATAAGGACTGCTCGTTTGCTGGGTCTTCATAAAGGGATGGCAAAGGGTTAAAGAGCGGGGAGATTTTTGCTGGCGAGCCAGTGGTTGACCCAACCCTTGCGCCCGTGCTTGGCGACGAGTTGGCGGATGACGGCGATGGATTCCGAGTCGCTGGCTCCCACGAAGGCGAGGGCCAGCTTGCCAAGAGAAAGTTCGTAGAGCCGCCGCCCCTTCTCCGAGAGGTAGTAATATTGGCGTTTGGGGATTGCCTCCGAGATCAACGCAATCTGCCTGCCGTTGAGGCCCAGCCGTCGATAGAGGGCGCTCGCGTCCTCCTCCCGCGCGTAGGCGTTGGGCAAAAAAATCTTCGTGGCGGTGCTTTCCATAATGACATCCAGGATGCCCGAGCCGGCGGCGTCGGTGAGCGATTGCGTGGCCATCAAAATCAGGCAGTTCGCTTTGCGCATGACCTTGAGCCATTCCCGGATTTTGCCCCGGAACGTCTCGTGCCCGAGCATGATCCAGGCTTCGTCGAGCACGATGGCGGCGGGCTGCCCGTGCAACGACCGCTCGATGCGCCGGAACAAATAGAGCAGGACCGGCAGCGTGTATTTCTCCCCGAGGTTGAGCAATTCCCCGATCTCGAAGGCGGTGAAGTCCGAGAGTGAAAGGCCGTCCTCCCGCGCGTCCAGGAGATGTCCCATCGAACCCGCGATGGTGTATTGCTTCATCCCTTCGCGGATGGCTTGGTCCTGCACCGTCAGGCAGAAATCCGTCAGGGTGCGCGCTCCGCTGGCGTGCATGTTTTCCAGGGCCGCGACAATCTCGTTGCGCTGGGAGGAAGTAAGCTGGACCTGGTTGAGGGTGAGCAGCGTTTCGATCCACTCGGCCGCCCACGCCCGGTCGCCCTTGGTTTCCAGGTATTGGAGCGGGCAAAACGCCAGGTGGTCGCCGTCGCCAGCCACGGTGAAATGCTCGCCGCCGGCGGCCATCGCCAGCGGATAGATGCTGTAACCTTTGTCAAAGAAGAAAATCGACATTTCCCGGTAGCGGCGCAGTTGCGCGACGAGCATGGCGAGGTGCGTCGATTTCCCCGCCCCGGTCGGCCCGAACATGATGGTGTGGCCGATGTCCTGGACGTGCAGATTGAGCCAGAAGGGGGCGCTGCCGCTGCTCAGACAGCTCATGAGCGCGAGGGCCAGCGCCGGATAAAACGGGCACGGTGCGCTCTGCTCGCCGCTCCAGATGGAACTGGTCGGCATCAAATCCCCCAAATTGAGGGTGTTCATGAGCGGGCGGCGCACGTTCTCGTCACAGTGGCCGGGCAAACTGCCGAAATAGGCGTCCAGCGTGTTCGTGTCCTCCACCCTGGCGTTAAAGCCCAGTTCGTTGATCGCCTTGGTGACGCGTTGCGCGGTCGCGGCGAGCGTCTTGCGGTCGGCGTCGAAGAGGACGATGACGCTCGTGTAATACCCCATCGACACGATGCCGCCATTGAGTTCGGTCAACGCCCCGTCGATGTCTTCGACCATGTCCTGGGCGTGCTGGTTGATCCGCCCGGAATTCGTCTGGAAAAGCTGGTCGAAGAAGCCCCGCACCTTCTGCTTCCATTTCTTGCGGTATTTCTCCAGGTGGCGCACCGCCTCGTGGGTGTCCATGAAGATGAACCGGGTGCTCCAACGGTATTCGCAGGGCAGCTCGGCCAGTTTTCCCAGGATGTTCGGATGGGACTCCAAGGGAAAGCCGTCGAGGGCGACCACCTGCAGGAACGACTCCCCCACCCTCGGGATGACGCCGCCGTGCAGTTCCTGGCCGAACATCTGGTCCAGGTAGATGGGATTATTCGGCAGGGTGACAGGCTGATCGCGCCCGCTCATGCAACGCCACAGGTGCGAGAGAAAGTCGTCTTTTGTCTCCGTCGAGCCGTCTTCGTTTTCGTTTCTCCGGCCCGCGAGCCGTTCGAGCTTGAAGCACAAAGACAGCCGGGATTCGAGCGCGTCGATCTCGTGCTTGAACTGCACGATGAGGTCTTGGGTCCGCGCACCGTTGGTCGGGGCCGCACTGTCGTCGTCGAACATGAGTTCAACGAACTTGCGCTCCGCCAGCATGGGCGGAAACCAGGTGGCAGTAATGTAGAAAGCTTGCAGGTACGCCTGGCTCACCCCGGAAAACATGGCCCGGCGCTCCTCGTCGATGGCGTGGGTCACCCGGTCCGGGAAATGGGAGAGTGCCCGCTGGCTGTAGTTGGTGGTCGGCGTGCGAACCACGTCGACGTGAACGGCCCAGCCGCTTTTCAGAGGGGCGAGGGCCTGGTTGACCCGGAAGGCGACGACCTCTTTGTCCCGCTCGCCGGAGCTTTCCGCGTCCGCGCCAAAGTAGCGCCACGCGGCCATGAACGAGCCGTTCTTGTTGACGATCACCCCGTCGTCCACGACCGCCGCGTAATTGAGCAAATCCACGAACCCGTCAGCGGCTTGACGGTACGGGGCGAGCGTCTTCATCTATTGGCTTTTGAGGGATTTGAACGGCGTCGAACGGGCCGGATAGAACGCTTTGTAGCGGCGGTGGCGCAGGTAAACGTGCCGAAGCTGCGGATCGTTTTTGGCCATGAGGCGCAGGAGGTAGAGCGCGGCCATCCAAAGCAGGACTCCGAAGACGCAGGCAAACCATTCCTGAGCGGCAAAGATCAGCGCCACGGCCATGAGCGCCGTGAACATGACCAACTCCCGGTCGCCGCCCATGAACAAGTTGGGTCGGTTCACGGCACTGTGAATCGGGATCATCCGGCGGTCTTCCATCGGCAGTCTCCTTTTCCCCCTCCCCTGCCCGACGCTTAACCGACCAGAACCGCGTGAACGCCCGCGCCGCCGTGAATGACCGGCAGTGACTGATAAACCACGGCCCCCGTCCCGAAGATGCCTGACATCATCGTGTTGGCCCCCACCAAGAGCGCCATGACCAGGACAATGAACACCAGCGTACGCAGGAACGCGTTGAGTTCGCCGCCGAAGATCAGGACGCCGCCCGCGCCGACGATGCTGATGAGCGACACGCTGAAGGCAACCGGCCCCGTCATGGATTGCTGGAGCTTGGTCAACCACGCCTCGTAGGGCAATCCGCCACCCGCCGATGCCGACGCATGGGCGTAGCTCGTGAAAGCGAGGGTAAACGCCACGATTAGCAAGATTTGCAAAATAGTTTGACTAAACTTACGAGATTTCATGCGCCGGACGATGCGTTCCCGGCAATAGAATGTCAACGGACTTCGAGGAATAAACGCAAGAAATCAGACGTATTGTCGGGAACATACCGACGAAACCGCCAGTTTAGCGGCTAAACTCCGCGCGGAGTGTCACTGCACGCGCGTCGAATATCTGCTGTTGGCATACCCATCGACCGAAACCACCGAGGCGATTTTCCGCGAGCCTTCGGCCGTCTTCGCGATGTGGATGAGCAGATGGACGGCTTCTCCGATCAGCGGCTCGATGGGCCGCGGTGAATCGGGGTGCATGGAAATGAGCGTCGCCAAACGGCTCAGGCCGGCATGCGCGTCGTTCGCGTGGATCGTCGCAACGCCGCCTTCGTGTCCGGTGTTCCAAGCCATCAATAAATCGAGGGCTTCCGGGCCGCGCACCTCGCCCACCAGGATGCGGTCAGGCCGCATCCGCAAGGTGGTCCGCAAGAGCTTCGTCATCGGGATTTCGATGGTCGTGTGGTACGTGACGCTGTTAGGGGCGGCGCACTGGATTTCCCCCGTGTCCTCGATGATGACCAACCGCTCGTGCCGATTCTGTCGGATGATCGCGTTGGTGAGCGTGGTCTTGCCGCTGCCCGTCCCTCCGACCACGAGAATGTTGCGGTGCGCGGCCACGGCTTGAACGATCACGTCCCGGTGGCCTTCGTTCATGATCCCCGCCTCGACGTACTGGGCGAGGGTAAAGATCGCGCTCGCTTTCTTGCGAATCGCAAAGGTAGGCGCGCCGACGATGGGCGGAAGCTGCCCGGCGAACCGTGAGCCGTCCAAAGGAAACTTGCCTTCCACGACCGGGTACTGGAGGGTGACGGTCATTCCCAGAGAACCTGCCACGGTGCGAATGATCGCTTCGCCTTGGGAAGCGGTCATGCTGCCGATGACGGCGAGCCGTTCGCCAAGCCGTTCCTGCCAGAGTGTGCCGTGCGCGGTGAGCAGGCTCTCGATTGTCCGGCTGTCCTCCAACGCCTTGAGAAACACTTCCCCGCATTCCCGGCGCAGCTTCTCGTTTCCGCGCGCCTGGGTGGGCGTTCCGGTCATCGGGTCAGCTCTCTCCTCCCCGCGCGCACCTTGCTCGGGAGTTCGCGCGCAGCGGGACGGTCCTGGGAGGCGGCCAGCGTTTGCTCGGGGGACGGCAAGGCTGATTCCAACGCAGTCTCAATCTGCTCTTTCAAGCCATCCAGCCCGAGGCTGCTGTTAACCTTCATGTCGCAAAAGTCGCTGAACCGTTTCGGGTCGCTGGCCTGCTCGCCGGTGGCGAAGGTCGGCATGATCAATTTCGCTTCGACCGCCTGGGCAGCCTTGGTGGCGTGTTCGCGGCCCGGGTTTCTGCCTGGCTCGGCTCGGTCGTCGTCACCCGCCAAGATGAGGACCTTGTCTGGAAACTTTTCCCGCAAGGCTCTTGCCACCGGCTCAAGGTTCCCGGCGTCGAACGCGCTGACCACCGCCGCCCTCTTTCCCGCGGCCTCGGCGATGACACTCGCCGTTGCGTAACCTTCAGCGATGACGATGACGGGAGCTTTGCTCACCTCCCCCAGCCCGCCCACGACGTGGAAACAACCTTCTTTGCGCGTCCCCTTGGCGAAGCGTTTTGTGCCGTCTTCCTGGATATACTGGGCGGTCCAAATCTTCCCCTCGGCATCGTACCCAGGGACGACGAGCGTTTTGTTTTCCTTGTCGGCAAAGACGCCCTTCGTGGCCGTCGCCTGCTTGCCTTCCAGGTACGGAGTGCTCCGGGCTTGTTTCGCCCCGCGAAGCTGCTGCTCCACACGGCGGGCAGCCTCGGCTTGGCTTTCGCGGGTCTCCTCGTCACGCAGTTGGAGTTTGGTGGCCGCCTCCGCCGCGAGCGCGGCCTTTTGTTCTTCCGTGAAAGTGTACCCCTTGGCCTTCCAACGCACTTCTTCGCCCGTGCGGTTGTTCTTCGCGTAGCCTGCCGGGTGGCCATCGCCATAGACGACGTAAAAGCCCGCGGCCTCGCCCTGACGATCCCCGTCAACCACGACGCGGTGGGGCTTTCCGTCCAAGATGGGGTGCTCGTCGCCCAGCTGCATTCCAAGGGCCTGCAAGGCAGCGGCGAACTCGTCACGCGGCGTCAACCGAGTCCCCTCCCCTGCGTCCACCTGGCTGCCTGGCAGCCATCGGCTCAATCTGGCCGCGTCGGTCTCGTTCGAGGCAAACCACGATTTACGCTCGGCATCCCAACGGGCTCCGAGCGATTTGGCGGCGTTTTTCTCACCGAAGGGCACGGCGAGATAGATTCTCTGCGACGGGGATGCGGACACGGCGTGAGTTTCCTCCAAAGTGGGTTGTGGCGGTTGCACGCGCGGCGCGGTAGGGGTCGGACTCCCGGCACTCTGCGTGACGCTGCGTTCTTCGGCTCGCTCCGTGATGTAGGCGCGAATCTTTTCTGCCTCGGCTGCCGCGCGGAAGATTTCCAGCGGCTGCTCCTGCAAAACTTTCACCCAGTTGGCGACGTACGCGGCGGCGTTGCGCCCCGGTTCGTGGCCGATGCCCGTCTCTTCGCCCATCAGGAGGCTGGCGATCTCCGCGCGCAGTTCTTCGCGGGCATATTCCGGCGAACCAAACGGGTTGCCTCCTTCCCGGTTCATCCGGCCCGGGTGCCCGCTCCAGTGGGCCAATTCGTGCAAGCCAACATGATAATAGCTGATGGCATCGGCGAACTGGCCCCGGCCGGGCATGTGGATCGCGTCGCTCGTGCGGCTGTAAAACGCTTTGTCGGCCTGATCGTGTTTCACGGTGGCCAAGCTCAGGCGCGCCTCGGCCGCTTCTTCCGCGTTCCAGATCACGGGCTTTCTGGCGAGCGGAGGCAATCCATTGATCTGCTCCGCGCTAAAAACCGTGGCCAGGAAAACGCGAGGCTGGCGCAACCGGGCGACCTCTTTGGTCTGTTGGCCTGCGGCATCGAGCAGGGGTTTGCCGTCTGCCCCTTTGACGGCGCGTTCCTCCTCGAACTTCCAATATTGTACGAGCGTCCCCTTCTCCCCCCGGCGCACCTGCGCGCCCTCGGCCTGGGCCTGCTTGTAGGTGAGCCAGCGCGGGTCGGCGCGTTCCTCGGAGAGCAACTGCAAACTGTTGATTCCCTTGTAGGTTTTGCCGGTGGTTGGGTTGTACGGCAGGTAGGCTTCGCCCGCCGCCCAAGGTTTCTGCCAGGGAGCGGTGCCGCGCTCAAGCTGGTCGATCAGTTTCTCGGCCACCACGAGGTGGAACGCTTTTTTCTCGTCCGCCATACAACGTTTTTTCAGGAAGCACTGACTACCCGACCTCGATGGCGCTTTCTTTGGCGTCTGCTTCGCTCAGGGCATCTTCTTTGAACGCTCCGGCTTCCTCGGCTTCGTCCAGCGTGAACTCGGCCTCGAACCCGGGAGTCAGGGCATCGACGAGTTTGGCTTCAATGATCTCAATGTCTGCGGGATTGATGTCCTTCGCTTTGGGCGTGCTCATAGTTTGTACGAAATGGCGACGGCTTGCGCCGGGGCATTTGGCGAGCTTGTATCAGCAAATTCGATACCCGCAAGATTGTTCTGTAACCCCGACCCGGCAATTTTCATGTTCGCGTTCTGGGACATTCTCACTGGCGGCGTGAAATTTCATCGGAAAAAACATGGTGCTGATCCGTTGGTTTAGCCGCTAAACTCAAGCCCCGTGTGGACGGCTTGGAAACGGTGATTCGGCCATGAGTGGCGGGCTTTAAAAGCATGTTCACCAGGTGAGAAGCGGCTCAACAACCGAGAGGACCTGGTCGCGGTGCACGGGGCCGAAATAGCGGCTGTCGAAGGAGCGCGGATTGTAGGTGCTCATGGTCACGAGTTCCCCTGCCCTCATGGTGTAATCCTCCAAACTGAGGCGAGGTAGCGGCAGACCATCCCGATCCGTTGGCAGTTGGGCACTGTTGGCAAGCAGGTGCCCATTGACCCGCACCCCCTCCTTCCCGATGCCGACCCGGTCCCCCGCCACCGCCACGACCTGCTTGATCAGATTTTCGCGGGTGTAGGGGCGTGAGGAAAGCTCGCCGACCGGGAGCCGGAAAAGCACAGAGCTTCCCTCCTCTACCGAACGTGTGCTCTTCCGGTAGAACCCCTCCGGTAAACTTGGCGTGTCGTTGATGACAATACCACCCGCCAGCAACGCCGTCTGAATCGCCGCCGCGCAGGCGAGCGCCACGATGGGAAGACGCCAGCGTTTCATTTGGCCTGCAACTGATAGACCCCATCGGCGATGAGGTAGGTCAGCCGCTGATAATCCTGCTCCGTGATGAGGCCCGATGCAGGATTTGCCACGCTCGCGGCCACCGTGGTGGCGGCAGCGCGGACTTCCGTACCGCCCTGAGCGAGTTGGTGAGCCAACGCCGTCAATGCAGCGATCTCAAATCGGCTTTCGACGGGAAGCGGCGGTTTGGAGCGGCCTTCCAAGTAGAGTCGTAGTCCCCCACCCGCCAAGATGAACACCGCAAGGCCAATCAGGTTTTGGGTCGTGCTCATAGTGCCACGGTTTCCTCGGGCGTCTGGGCTTGGGCGTGGGCAATCCGGTCGCTCTGTTTTGGGGCGGGAACTTCGGCGCGTTTCTGGAACACCCGGTCCCGGTAGTAAAGCGGCTGCTTGCCGTAGATCGCCGGGAAGCCCGCGACGTAAACCACCATGTCGCCCGGCTCTTTGATGCCGCCGTCAGAATCCTTTTTCGGTCCCGGCATCCGCAGGGCTTCGTCGGTGGTCAGGAGCGGACGCTGCACCTCCTGGAACGTGGTCGAAACCTGCCCCAGCCACATGCCGAGACGTTTGCCGCTGGTGGTTGCCTGCTCTTTGACGATGGTCGTGGTTCCCGTCAGCTTGGAAAGGTGGTCCGCCGTTTCCAGACGGTTCGGTGGAAAGGCGTTTTGGATGTGGCAATTGCTGGTCAGCGATTCCTCCTTGCCGTACGCCGCGTGGAGCTGGCTCAAGTCCTGAATGACGAGGTAGCATTTGATGCCGTAGCCCGCGACGAAGGCCAGGGACTCCTGCATGATGTCCAATTTCCCAAGCGACGGGAACTCGTCCATCATGAGGAGCATCCGGTGTTTGTACCGGGCCTTGGGCCGGCCTTTCTCGAAGTCCATCTTGTCGGCAGAAAGCCGGATGATCATGTTGATGAGCACGCGCACCAGCGGTCGCAGCCGGTCTTTGTCGGTCGGCTGCGTGATGATGTAGAGGCTGACCGGCGTGCTGTGGTTCATGAGGTCTTTCACGCGGAAATCCGAGCGCGAGACGTTGCGGCCGACCACCGGGTCGCGGTAGAGGGACAGGTACGATTTGGCGGTGGAGAGCACCGAACCCGCCTCCTTCTCCGGGCGGTCGATCATGTCGCGTCCGACCGCTCCGACGACCGGATGCACCTCGCCGCGGACGTGGCCGTACTCGATCATTTCATTCCAGAGTTCGTTGATGGGCCGCGTGGGGTCCGCCAGAATCCGGTCCACCTCCGGCAGCGTGGCAGCGGCGGCATCCCCGTTGCGGGCTCGCAAGAGGACGTGCAGGATGACGCCGACCAAAAGCGCCTGCGCGGTCTTCGACCAGTGATCCTCCATGCCCTTGCCGTGGGGATCGACGATGAGCGTGGCGAGGTTCTGCACGTCGCCAACCTCGTGCTCGGTGCCGAGCCGGATTTCGTCCAGAGGATTCCATGCGACGCCGCCACTTAACGACGCTGGCTCAAAGCGCAGGACTTTCTGCCCCGCGTGCAACTTTCTCCATCCGGCGGTGAGCGCCCAAAGTTCTCCTTTCAGGTCGGTGATGACGGCGGAGTGCGTCCACGCCAACAGGGTGGGGATGACCAGGCCGACCCCTTTGCCGGAGCGGGTGGGGGCGAACGCCAAGACATGCTCCTGGCCATTGTGCCGCAGGTACACTTGTCGGCCCCGGTCGTCGATCCAGGAACCGACGTAGACGCCGTCGTCGGCCAACAGCCCGGCTTCGGCGATGTCGCGGCGTTTCGCCCAGCGGGCCGAGCCGTGCAGATTTGCCATTGCCTGCCCGGAATGCCGCGCCGCCGTCTGTAATAGTGAGATCAACAGCAACCCGACCCCGATGGTCAGGACACCCGCGCCCCATCCGGGCGTGATCTCCTTCTGGATCGCCGCGCCCCATTGCAACTGCCACGCGATGATTTTCCAGGGCGGGTAAAGGTGCTGCCAGTTTGGTCCGAGGGCCGAAGAAAAATGGACCCTCCACGCGAACACCTGCGTGGCGACGGCGAAGCCCGCAAGGATCAAACCGGCGAACAGACCGGTTTTGACGCGGGCGCTGAGGGTGGGGGTGCGCTGCTGGATTTGGGGATGGCTCGCCTTGCTGATTTTCATGGTTTAGCCGCTAAACTGCCGCTTCGCCAATGAATTTAGCTGTATTATCGACCCTTTGTCCATCCTTTCGCACGCTCGATGCCTTTCACGATACCCTCGACCGCTCCCCGCAGCGTTCCGTTGCGCGTCGCGTAGGGTGCGCCAGGGCGGGGCACTACGGGTTTGGATGGCCCGCCTTGGCCGCCGCTTTCGCTGCCGCCTTCGCGTTCTTTGCCGCCAGCGCCAGGAGCGCCATTTCCCTGCCGTCGCATTGCAGAATCGGCGTCGCGGCCGATTTCCGATCCCAGACGATCAGGCTCATCCGCGCGCAGAAGCATTTCAATTCCCGGGCCGTTGTGAACCACATCGAGACCGGACACGTCTCGCACGCTGGCGAGGGGTCGGGCCGGCGTTCGTCGTCCAGACTTGCCAAGACCGGACTGCAATAAAGCTGCGGCTCGTCGGAGGATTCGCAGTCCAAGGCTTGGTCGCTGTCCGTAGTCGGGTCGAGGGGGAGGGGGGCGCGGCGGAGTTCTTTTCGCTGGTAGTCGGGCCGCTGGCTGACGGGAACGCGGGCGAAACCGAAGCGGTGGTAATCGGGTCGTGCATTGGATCGGAAAAATGGCTGGGAAGCGGTCGGTGCGTGGGACGGGGAAAAGGGAGGGGGAGAGGGGTGTTTGGCCTGACGGGATCGCAGGAGGGTCGTCGCGGCCGTGTTGCCGCTGGCGGCTTGGCTCATCAGCCAATCGTTCCATGCCAATAGCTTCGCGTCCCGGTAGAGGGCGCTCCGTTCGGCCTGATAGGTGGCGTAGCTGTCCACGACTTTCGCCTTCAGACTGGCTCGATGGAGCCGGAGCATGACGGTGTTCACGACGTTTCGGCGTGTCAGCCCGATGATTGTCCGCTGGGTCTTGTACGCGATCTTGGCGTGCTGCACCCGACGACGATGTGCAGCCAACGCCTCTGCGAGCCGGGTGCCTTGCAACTTCTTTACCTCGCGCCTCGCGGCCTGGTACTGCTCGTAGAGTTTGGCGCTGCCCTGCTGCATCGGACGCGCCGTGTACGCTCTTCCTGGCGTCACAGCCGCTGCGCCCTGGCTCCTTTCTTGGAAGGGGCCGAAGCGTTTTTCCAGCGCCGACTTGGACAACCCCCGAAAACAGCTCGAAGCCTTTGCTGTCTTTCCGTTGGATTCGACCACCAACCCGTTTCCCCTCGGTTTCAAGACAACGCCGCTTTTGGCGAATGCTTCGTGCAACTCCTGCCACGAGCGGGCGGAGGCCATCGAATTGCCGAGCGACCGCTGGACGTACCCGATGAGGCTTTCCACCCCTGCAACCGCCTCCATCGCCGCGGCCTTTTGCTGGCCGGGCACGTCCCGTTTACCCCCGGAACGGTCGGACTCCAGGCCGTAGCGCGCTTCGAGTTGCTCACAGAGCTTTGCCTGCGTGTGGTAGTCGTTGAACGGTTCGTGCAGCGTGAACTTCGTCGGATGCACTTTGTTGATGGCTACGTGGAGGTGCAGGTTGTCGGTATCCCGGTGCACCACGGAAATCCGTTGGTGCTCGGCGAACCCAAGCGCACGGCAGAACGCGGCTTCGATCTGGGAGAGGGCGTCGCCGGGCAGGTCCTCGCCGGCCCGCAAGGAAATGACGAGGTGGTAGGTTCGGTCGCCTTTGGCGCGTTGGTTGCGGCTCTGGACCGCCTGCATTTCATGGACCGCCCACTTCGCCTCATCCGACTGGCAGTTGGACACCGCCACCGCCGCCACCCGGTCGTTTTTTCCCCTTTGGTCGAGCAGATAAGCGACGAGGTGGCCGATCTTGCCTTTGGCTGCCGCCTTCACGGGAGCCTTCTTGGAAATCATAGTTTAGCCGCTAAACTGGAGCCAACCAATTCCGGGGTCACGCTTTAGCGGCCAAGGTCTTGGACCCTCTCGAACAAGACGGCCTGCGTTGCCTCTAGATCGGCCATCAGAGCGGTGATCCGGTCTTCGTTGATGGCTCGGTCCCGATTGGTCAGCCACATCCTGAGCAACCCTCCGAGTCTGCCCAGATCGCCGTTGATCTTGGCAAGCTCCAGGATCACCTCCTGGTCCACGGTGCTCCTGATCGGCATGTCCAACCCGAGCGTGCGCAGATAGGCGGAACTGCTCAGGGTATGAGCCGAAGCTTTCGCCTGGATCGCCGCCTTTTCACTGGGCAGCAGCCACACCTTGATGTGCGGGTTGACCCGGCGGGCGGGGGAGGGGGGCGGCGTTGTTCCGGGGTGTTCCATCGGTTAGAAGGCTTCAGCAAAAGGAGAGGACCCGTTGAGCGCGAAGCGTGAATAAGGGGCGTGATGGAGGACGAAAGGCGTTAGCCGTAGTCCTACATCACCTATCCTGCCCTACTTTCCGCAACCGAGCGCCGATTTGCAAGGTCAGTCACGTCGATTTTTTGCTGGAATATCAGCGAACTCGTGAGATTCTAGCCGACTTTCCGAGAATGAACGGCCAATGACTGACGTTCTCCACGAGAACCCCGGAACCACCCCGAACCACTGAGAATTCGTGGGATGCCTGCCCGAAAAACCCTGCTCGACCTGCTCAAAGAAGAAGATTTTTCCGCCGATAAGAACCAGAAAAACCTGGACGAATTCATCGCCGAGAAAAAAGAAATCCAAGAAGCCCTCGATGCTTACTGGGCGATCAGGAACGTCTGGAAGGTTCTCACGAAGGCAGGGCGCATCACGATGCCCTATTCAACGTTCTGTCGGCTGGTCAAAACGCAGTTAAAAACGCCAAAGGAAGAAGCAAAGAATGAATCCCAGTCTATTCCGCCTTTCAAGCGGGACGGTTTCACGCACAACGCCACTCCCAATCCGAAAGATTTGATCTAACCCCGCTACCAGCACCATGCCCAACACTCATTTCGTCCTCCAAGGAAAGGGGGGCGTTGGCAAGTCGTTCGTCGCCAATTTACTCGCTCAATCATTCATCGCCAAAGGCACTCCCGCACTCTGCATCGACACCGATCCGGTCAACGGCACCCTCCACGCCTTCAGTTCACTGGGCGTCCAAAGGATCAACATCCTCGAAGGGGATGAGATCAACACCCGGGCATTCGACACCCTGATTGAAAAGATCGCGTAATCCAAAACGGACGTGATCGTGGACAACGGCGCGTCGTCGTTCGTCCCGCTCTCGCATTATCTCATCAGCAACGAGGTGGCTTCCATCCTCCAAGAACTCGGACACAGCGTCGTCATCCACACGGTGATCACGGGTGGCGAAATGCTCATGCCGACCCTCGCGGGCTTCGCCTCCCTGGTGACGCACTTTCCGGCTTCCGTGCCTTTCGTCGTCTGGCTCAACCCGTACCACGGGGTCATCGACTACGAAGGCAAAGGGTTTACGGACACCAGGGTTTACAAGGAGAACAAGGCTCGCGTCGCCGGCATCGTGCAGATTCCCGACGTGAAGAAGGAAACCTTCGGCATCGACATCGAAAACATGCTCAAGGCCCGCCGCACCTTTGACGAGGAACAACAGGCCAAAGGGGTGGTTTTGATGGCCAAACAACGGCTCAAGATTTTCGAGCGCAAAGCCTTCGCGGCCATCGGCGCTGGCATGGGGGCAATATGAACAACGAGGACAACATTGACGATTTGCTGGCCGAACTCGCCCGCAAGCACAAGGTCGCCCTCGGAGCCGACGACCCCGTGGCGATGCTGGTGACGGTGAACCGCTTTCTTTTGCGCGAGACGGCTGCTTCGCAGGACCAGCTGCTACAGGGATTCCGCGAGGCGATTGCCACCGCTTCGAACGACTGGAACAAGCTCGCCAACAAACGGGCCGAAGCCATCCTCAACGCCACGATCTTCGCCACCAAGAACGCCGTCACCTCCGGGGCGGAGGAAGGCGTAGCCGCCGGGCTGCCGGTCTTTCTCCAAGCGGCGGAGAAGGTTTCTGGAAGGATCGAGGGCCAGCTCAAACAGGTGCGGCGGCTGGTGTTCAGCGTCGCGCTCCTGCTCGTAGTGCTAATGGTTGCTTTCGCGTTCCTCTGTGTGGCCTTCAACGTGCGGCGATGATCCAAAGGGATCGCCGCTTCCAGGCGTGTACCCCGCTCGCTTCCCTCGTCCTTGGAGGAGGGGAGAGTTGGAGGGTTAAGCGTTCATGGAGGCCTCCGCTTCTCGCAGCGTGTTGATGATTTCCAAAAATGCCGAAGGCTGCTGAAAATACATGATCTCCATCCGCCGATAATCCTCTGCCAGTTCCGCCATGCGCGCCTCGGTCGGGCAGAGCCGCAACGTGCCGGGCTGGGCGAGGTCGTACCGCGCCCACTTCGACGGGTAGTAGCGAGCCTTGAACGATACTACCCGGGCCAGCAACTCGAAGTCCTGCCGTGCGGACAGGCTCGCCGGATGGTGCCACAGGGCGGCGAAATCCGCGTAGTGGCGTGCCATCCGGTCCTTGAGCGGCTGGGCTTGCGGCCGGTGGAACTCGGCGTGGAGGATCGTGGCTTTTTCCCAGAAGGTTCGCTCGACTTCCAGGGCGACCACCTCACCGGAGAAATCCTCGAAGGCACCCTCCACGACGATCTCGGCGATGAGCGGCGCGACCTGGTGTTTTCCCGTGGGGCGCTGGTCGGTGAGGGAGCCAAGCTCCATCTTCACGGTTTGCTCGATGTAGCTGGCGCTGGCTTCCGGGGCGATGACCGCCGGGTAACGAAACCTGAGCACCGGCGACTTGGTGGCAGCTTCGAGTTGGTATTCGAGCCAGTCGCCGCCCGCGCGGCGCGGTCCAAGCACATCCTGGATCGCGTTTTCCATCGTGAGCCGGAACTCATTTTGCACGAACGCAGCGCACCGGGCTTCGACTTGTTCCAGATGTCGGCGCGTTTGGCTGGCCGAGGCGTCGGCGGCGAGAAAGGATTCATCGTATCCGAGCCGAGGCAAACCGATGGAGAGGTCGATGTCCTCGGAAAAACGCCCGATGACCTTGAACACTTTCGAGAGCGAAGTTCCCCCCTTGAACACGAGGTGCGGGGCAAACTCCGGGCGTAAAAACAGGAGCCGCAAGGTCCAGCAAACCCAGAAATCCTTTTCCACGATCCGCGGGGCGACGTTGAGCCGCGCCGCGGTTTCGCGCACGTACACCTCTTTTTCCTCTGCTGGAAGGTCGGTGAAGCGACTCAATTTAGCCCTCCTCCTCCAAGGCGATCCGGCGCAGATGCGGATGCATCCATGCCGGTGCAAGACGCAGGTCTTTGATCAAACGGCGGCGGTCGCCGCGTGAAAGAATCTTGCGCAACGCCGACACCCGCTCCGGCGTGAGGTTCGCCTTGCCGATCTCGCGCAAGGCCGCGAACACGAGTCCGCTCATGCGTCCCGCCGTGGCCATGCTGCGCGGGGAGCGGTGTTGCAGCTCGATGGTGCGATGACCTTCCTTGATGGTCTTGGACACCCCGTCGGTCTGGTAGACCACCCGTGCGGGCACCTGCTCGGTGAGCTGCAAGAGGTTGGCGGCCTGCGCGCCCGAAGGCTGATGGCGGCTGCCGGACCGGCGTGCCGCAGCGTCCACGATGGCGTCCGGCCGCGGTGAGAGTGGCCCAAGCACCGGGTGCGTGCGCGGCAACTCGTACAATCCACGGCTTACCCGGCGGATTTTGCCGGCGCTTTGCATCCGCCCGAGGATCACGCCCACGTTGTCCGTGGTTCCCAAATCCAAGAAGTCGGCGCGGGAAAATACGGCTCCCGCACCCATCTTGTCCATTCGCCTGGAAATTCTTTCGGAGGCAGTCACAGATTTCTTCCTCTCACTCTGTTATAAATACATAACATTATTTATAACAGCAATCCCTAGAATTCGGCAGGGGAAAGGGACTTTGACAATCTGATTCAAGCCGCCTTCGGAAAAGCTTCTGACTGCAAGAGCCGTTCGAGGTCGGTGGGCGACTGGAGGTTGAATCGGCGCAGGAACTCTCCGGTGGTCATCCACACGGTCCGTCCGGTTTCACCCGCCGTGCGGCAGCCCACGAGTCCCAGGTGCTGCAAGCGCAGGACGACGGATCGTTTGTCACTGGTGAAGTAGCCATTGATCTCGGGCAGGGAGAGCGGCTGCTTGAAGGCGATGCAGGCGAGCACTTCCAAGCCCGTGGTGCTCAGCGGCCCGTCGTCCTCTTCAGGTTCTCCGACACGCTGGGTTCGCTCCGTTTTGATCTGTTCGGCCAGCGCCGCGAAATAATTGTGCAGGGTGGGGGGACGTACCTCGCCGGTGGTGATGCGCACGCCGCCGGCGCGCATGTCCAGGCGCAGGCCCAGCTTTTCGAGCTTTTGGGTGGTTTTGAGCAGCACTTGGAGCAACTCGAAGCTGCCGACGCTCGCCGCCGCGCGCACCGTGGCGTCCGGCTCCTGGACGAACAGCTCACGCAGCTTTTCGCGCAGGCCCTCAATGGAAAACTCCCGGCCCGAGACGAAAAGCAACTGCACGACGGCTCGTTCCAGGAAGGCGCTCTCGCTAGGCGTCATGGGATTGGATCGCAGGTTATTTCCGGCTGCCTGGGATGATTCCACCATTTCCGCGCAACGCTGGCAAGCTGCCGCCGAGCGCGTCGAGGGTCGAGCGCGTGTGCTCGTAGGCGACGTGCGTGTAGCGGGCCGTGGTGCGGATGTCTTTGTGGCGTAACACCTCCTGCACCTCCCGCAGGTTCTTGCCGTGGTCGTTGAGCAAAATGGTCGCCGCGCTGTGGCGCAGCCCGTGGGCGGTGAGGATGCAGGGCAATCGCAAATCCTTGCAGGCTAGGCGCAGATGATTGTTGAACGAGCGGTTGGTGTACGGCTCGCCGCCCGGCCCGGCGAAGATGTATTCCGAGCGGCAAAACTTCAGCCCCCGCGCGGCGAAGACCTTCATGCCCCGGTGCTGGTCCTGGATCGTGCGCCACTGCACCAACAACTCGCCCAGGTTGCTGGTGACCGGCAGGTTGTAGTGGCCGCCGCCCTTGCCGCGGATACGCAGGGCCACGGGACGACCAGCGGGATCAAGCAGGCAATCGTTCCAGCGCAGGTTGGCAATCTCCGAGAATCGCGCCCCGGTGAAGAACAGCGCGTTGGCGAGATGGAACGTCAGACTCTCCCCATAAGTCGCCTGCCGGTCGCCCAAGTAGCCGAGCAGGCGCGCGAGGTCGTGGGCTTGGAGAAAGTCGGCGGGTGGGGGAGGAGCGCTGCGTGGAGGCTTGATGCGCGTGAACGGGTTGGGCACGTCCCAGTGCTCGTAGGCGAAGGCCAGCGCCGCGCGGGCCTGCACCTGGCTGCTGGCGGCCGTGCGGCCCGTGGCGGCCACCATCTCGCGGTAGAAACGAGTGGCGTCCTCCTTCGTCAGGGCCAGCGAATCGAGCCGGTGCGCGCCCGTCCATGCGAGGAGGCGCTGCCAGGCGCGCTGGTAGGCGAGGAGCGTGTTCTCGCTGAGCTTGCGTTCGTCGCGGGCGGAACGCACCAGAGCGTCAAAATCTACCGATTTCCGCTCGGTCGGTGGGGCAGGGGAAGGGTTATCCACGGAAAAGGGCGTTTTCAGAGCATCCTACTGAGGCAAACCCGAATTTCCAATAATAATCATTATTGCAAATATTTTAGGGTGCTAGCACCTAATTGCTTGTTATTATTGGAAATACGTAGCTTTAAGCCGAAGGGGAAGCTGAAAACACTCTTCGAGAGGCGGCTGCCTCTGCTACCGTCGACTTGGGCAACCAAGAGAACGAAGCTCAAAAAAAGGCTTTGCAGGCAAACACTCTTGGCACATCAGCATTGCCCGTAGGAGAAAAGTGCCCACAATCAAGAGGGTGGACAACGAGGCCGATCCGAACAGCTACTCGCCAGCTTGGTTCCAGTTCTTCCACGTTGGCATCTCGGCCAGCTGGACCGAACAGGAAACGGCCTTCATCGTCCGCTCTTGCCCGCTGCCTGCCTACCGCCGTATCCTGGACCTTTGCTGCGGCATGGGGCGGCACGCGCGGGCGCTCGCCGCGCAAGGCTACGAGGTGACCGGGGTTGAGCGCGACACCCAAGCCGTGGCCGCCGCCCGCGACCAAGCAGGTGGACCGACCTACATCCAGGCAGACGTACGCGACTACCAACCGGGCGCGGCTGCCTTCGACGCGGTGGCGATCATGTCCCAGAGCTTCGGCTATTTCGATCCGGCCACCAACGTCGGGCTGCTCGGCAGGCTGGCGGCAGCCTTGCGCCCCGGCGGCCGTTTGCTGCTCGACCTGTGGAACCCGGCGTTCTTCCTGCCGCGCCAGGGTCAGCGCACCTTTGAGTTGCCCGCCGGTCGTGTGTGGGAGACGACGCGCATGGAAGGAAGCCGTCTGTTCTCGCGCCTCGACTATCCTGATGGCGGCCACGATGCCTTCGAGTTCCAAACCTTCTCGGCGGAAGAGATGGCGCATTTTGCAGAACCTTTGGCTTTGGGGGTAGACACCGCCTGCACGAACTTCGATGCCGGTACTCCGCCCTCGCCAGACAATCCGAGAATCCAATTCGTGCTGGCACGTCTCTGAGCACGCGATTACCGCGCCATGGATGAGGAATGCGTCTTCTGCCGGATCGTGCAGGGCACCCTTCCCGCAAGCGTGGTGTACGAGGATGCTGCCACCATGGCGTTCGTGGACGTGCGCCAGTTTCATCCGGGCCACGTGCTGGTCGTTCCCCGCCTGCACCTGCACGACGTGCGGGCACTCGACCCAGTGACCGGGTCGGCATTGATGGCGACGGTGGCAAAGGTCACGCGCGCCGTCGGCCAAGCTTTTCCGCACGAAGGCTTGAGCTTGTGGCATTCCATCGGCCCGGCCGCGTTTCAGGAAGTGTCGCACCTGCACTTCCACGTCCATCCCCGCTTCCACGACGACGGCTTCCTGCGGGTATATCCCGGGGAACTGCCAACCTCGGACGAGGCCACACGCGAGCGGTACGCGCAGAGGGTCCGCGCGCAACTGGAGGCCGACCTGCCATGACCATCGAAGAGATCAGCAAGCTGAAGATCCCCTTCGTTGGCGTGGGCTGCATCGTCCACCGTGCTGGCCGGTTCCTGCTCGTGCGCCACCACGACGGGCTATGGGGGCCTCCGGGCGGGCACCTCGACTTTGGCGAATCCATTGAGGACTGCGCGCGACGCGAGACGCTGGAAGAAACCGGCGTCCGCGTGATGGACCCGGAATTCGTGGCCATCACCAACGATCTGCTGGCCGGAATCGGGAAGCACTACGTCACGGTCTGGATGCGAGCAGAGGCGGCCGAAACAACGTCGGCGATCCAAGATCAGGCAGAGATCGCGGCGGTTGGATGGTTTGCGCTCGACGCTTTGCCGGCACCGCTTTTCCCATACTTCGAGAACCTGTTGGCCGGGCGCAGTTTGCCCGAAGCTCCCACGAATCTGGGCTTCCAAGTCAGCCGAATTCCTTCGTGAAGTTGCTGCCCCTTAAAAGAGTGCTGATACAGATGAACTACGTTTTAAGAGGCACGAAGGTTGGCAACAGCGCAAGGAAACCGTCAACGTCTTGGAAGTCGGCCAACACGTCGACCGCGCCCTCGGCGCGGAGCCTTTCTGCTTCGACTCCCCTGCCGACACCGACGAAGCCATGGCCGAGTCGGCGGGCTGTTCTCACATCCCACACGCCGTCACCAACGCAAACCACCCGCGAAAATATTCTGCCGTGCAGAGCCTCCGACCGCTGCCGGGCCAGCCGCCAGATGCCTTCGCGGGAGATGTCGTCATCGCAAAAGGCGCATGGCACCTTGTCCGTCGGCAATCCTGCCATTTGCATCTTGTACCGGGCGGACGCGCCCCAACAACCACTTGCATAGGCAACGGCATGCTCCGGGGAGGCGAAAAGGTGCGCGAGCATGTCCGCAACTCCGGGCAGGGGCCGGAGGCCGCCAGCGGCGGTCACCCGCTCGGACAGCAGCGCGACGTAGCGAGCCTGGACGCGGGCGATCTCTTCGGACGAGGGCGCGCGGTCATGCCGCAGAACGAACACTTCGGTGAGAATCCCGATGTCGGTGACGTGCCGGTAGCTCGCCCAATCCTCTGAGAAATCGTCAAAGCCGAACACGTCGCGGAGAGCATCGACATACGCCGCCGTGTCCAGCACGAAGGACTCGATGAGAGTTCCGTCAATGTCGAAAATAATCAGTGTCACGAGGTCATCGCGCGGCAGCCGCCTCAAGTTCTATCGACGCCCAGCGCAGGCGCAAGTGATCCGGAGGTTATTTGTTGGAACGCAGCGTCCATGACGGTGTGTTGGTTGTCTTGATGCGCCGCAACCCTCAGCACATCCGTGCGTAGGAACGGTGTCATGATTCTCACTTTCGGCAGGGTTCGCGCCGGTGGGTAGCCGCCGCTTCCGGGTAGGTGACCATCGTTCCGAGGACGCGATCCTCGCTCGCACGTCTTCGCTGTTTTGGGAGGTGGATCACCCGGTGAGAGCCTATTACCACCGAATCGCCTGGACGTACGCGGACCGGGGAAAGGGAAACGACCCGCCGTGATTGCGTCGGCAAACGCATGTTCGCTGCCATTTCACCGGCCGCTGGCCCGCCGCAGCGGCCTGATCCACGCCGGCGCGAAGGTGCAGAGAAAAGCAGTTCCCTCGACGCCGAGGAGCATGCGCGCGCTATGGTCCACGTCGAACGCGGCCCAAGCCAGCATCAGCCAGAAAAAGAGGTTGCCGCTGGCCACCGCGTACACCCACGAAGCGAAGCGGTGCTGGTCGCGCACGAAACTCATTTGTTCGACGGGTGGAGTGTCGGCCAGGCCCGCCGCGCCCTCGCGCCAGCGCAGCAGCACCACGGGCAGTAGATTGCAGCCGAGCAGGACCATGGCACCGGCAAACCCGGCGGGCAGCCAGCCACCCATCCGGCCGTGGAGCCAGTAGAAGAACGCGACCTCCGCGAGCACGTTCGCCGTCGCGCCCACGTACACGACGACGGGAAAGCGGCCCATGTCCGTCAGGCGGTCCATCTCGTGTAGTCGGGTCGG
Organism: uncultured Chthoniobacterales bacterium; assembly: GCA_964242205.1. Lineage (GTDB taxonomy): Bacteria > Verrucomicrobiota > Verrucomicrobiia > Chthoniobacterales > SZAS-18 > CAHJWO01. The sequence goes on along the minus strand of CAXTBX010000017.1, from coordinate 23,954 downwards.
CACGGCGGGAAGAGAGATCAGAGCCATCTCGAAAGTACCGTCAGCACGAGGCCGACGCCGAGGCAAATCCCGCCGATGACCGCCCACTTGGCCTGGCCGGTCATGAAGCTGCCCGGCAGCACGTTGACACCTTGCAGCAGCCAGATCGCGCCGATGACGATCAGCACGATGCCGGCGGCGAAAAGGAAGCTTCTCATGAAATGGTCCATGGATTTCGCCTGCCATCTCCTGTTTGGCCTTCTGCGCGCAGGAAGCAGACGGATGGACGAACGAGGGTGGCGAGGCTTGAGCGAGGAAAGGTTCGCGCGACGTGCGTGGTCGAAGGGACCTTTACCGTCGTGACTACCTGCGTTTCCTGAGACTTGGAACCCAGGTGGACCGCACGCCGTGTCACTGGCACGGGAGGATGCCACCGCTGGCAGACTGTTTGACAACGAACGGCGACTTCCCCGCGCATCAAGTTCTGCGACGTTGCAGGCATGAACACTCTTACCGACGCACTGCTCGGCGCGCTGGCTGCCGACGCCGCAGCCATGCCGGTCCACTGGTACTACGACCGCGATGCCCTTGCGCGCGATTACGGCCAGATCCGCTCGTACCTCGCGCCAAAGAATCCGCACGCGGACAGCATCCTGTGGCGCTCGGAGTATACGCCGCTCAACGAACGCGGCGATACCCGGACACACCTTTGCGGGAGCCGAAGCGCTCGGTGGCCAGCGACAACGGTGCAGAAGCCTCGCAGCACTCCTGGATCGATCGAACCGCTTGCAGCCATTCGACCTGCGAGGAAATCGCGGCTAGAAGGGCGATCAAATCAACCGAAGAGGGGCGCATCGTCCACTGCCCGGAAGCCAGGCGGGCGGCGATCTCGGCTACCGCGAGTGCCCCGCTCAAAGCCAGGGGGTCGGTGTGAGTCAGTCGGGTAGAAGTTTCCACGTGGGCGCGGCGGCCTGCGGAATCGGCAGCGAAGTACGCACCGATGATCGCACTACGCATGGCAGGACCGTTGCCAGCCGAGAACACACCGCTTGGACGCAAGCCAAGCCAGAGCCGTAGAATAGACCTCTTTCATAATTGGAGGTTGGTCAGAGCGGCGATGAGGTTAAGGCGCAAGCCGAAACGTCTTCGGCGGTTGCGGTAACGTTCGCCCAGCAGGCGAAAAACCTTCAGGCGGCGGATGGCATGCTCGACGACGATGCGCCGGGAGTTGATCACACGGTTAGCGCGCTTCTGTTCAGGGGTAAGCGGATGCTTTTTGGTGGCTTTGGTAGGTTTGTGGGTGTTGGCGTGCAGCTTCTGCAAGCCTTGGTAGCCGGTGTCGGCGTCGATGAGCACGCTCGGGTGCACACGCACCCGGCTTTCCTTGCAGAGGCGAAAGTCGTGCCGTCGGCCCTTGTCCACCCGCACGCAGAGGATGCGCTGGCTGCCGTGTTCCAAAAGCACCTGAGCCTTTAGCGTGTGGCGCTTCTTTTTGCCCGAGTAGCAGGCGCGCTGCTTTTTTTGGGTCGCTCCACGGCGCACTCGCCCGCGTCAATGACCACGCCCTGCCAGTGGGCGTCGCTGCGCAGGCTCTGCTTGCGGGTGAGGTGAAACCGCTCGTCCGCCAGCAGGCGTTCTTCCAACTCGGTCACGATGCGCCAGCACTGCGTTTCGCTCACCCCAAAGCTGGCGCCCACATGGGCGAAGGTGCGGTACTCGCGGTAGTACATGAGCAGCATGAGCAGCCGATCTTCGATGGCGAGCTTGGGCCTGGGACCGCGCCTGGCTCCGCCTGCCGGATGCGTCGAGGCAGGCTCACTGGCCAAAGCCGCCTCTTTCATCTGCTGGAAAACACCCGGCTTGACTCCCACCAACCGCCGAAACTTCTTGTCCGGCCACCCGCACACTTCTTCCCATCTCATCCCCCACCATCCGCTTGCCTTGTCTATTGCGAAAGAGGTCTAATGCTTTTGAGAGTCGCCAGTCCGATGCCTGCCGGCAAGCAAAGCAGCCAGAGGCGTAGCCGCCACGCGAGCGCCATTCTGAAGCGAGCCGGATCACGCTCCGTGCGAAGAAGCGCCTAGGCAACAAAGACCGTGTGGTCCGTGTCGTCGCTCACCATCCCTCGGCCAAACACAAAGCAGTGTTTCAGCGGCAGCCGCGCAAAGCGGCGTGCCCGGCGAACCGAGAGACTTTCGTAGGGCAGGCCGATGGCATCGCCGACCGCGCAACCCCAAAGGCAGCCAGTCAGAATTTCGGTACGGGAAAGCATCGTTGGTCGACGGAGTGTATCAGCAAGCTCCTGCCACCGCCAAAGTTCAAGAAAGAGGCTGCAGTTCTGCAATGTCTATGATGCGGGTTGATGGGTATCGCAGAACGTCCTCGATAAGTCCCCGCCGGCTGATGGCGGAATCCATCCCGCCCCGACCAATGCCCGGGTCAAAGGCGGTTCGATTTAATGATTTGCTTGATCGAAGGCCGTTGGCATCCTTTTCCCTTCCATGCTGCTGACTCTCACCACCACCCACGAACCGGCGACGGAACTGGGCTATCTCCTGCACAAAAACCCGGCCAAGGTGCAGACGTTCAACCTGCCCTTTTGGTCGCGCGCAGGTGTTCTATCCGGAAGCCACGCCGGAACGCTGCACCGCGGCGTTGCTGCTGGAGATCGATCCCGTGGGCCTCGTGCGTGGGCGTGGTCCGTCGGGCGAGGGATTCGCATTGCAGCAGTACGTCAACGACCGGCCTTACACGGCGTCCTCGTTCCTGAGCGTGGCAATCTCCCAAGTGTTCGCTTCTGCTCTGGGTGGACGCTGCAAGGACCGTCCTCAACTCGCGGAAGAGGCGACTCCGCTGGAGGCCAAGCTGAGCGTCGTGCCCTGTCGACCCGGTGAGGAGTTCCTGCGTGGTTTGTTCGAGCCGCTGGGCTACGAGGTCGAAATGAAACGGCACGCGCTGGACACCCGCTTTCCCGATTGGGGCGAGGGTTGGTACTACACCCTGACCCTGCGCAAAACGACACGCCTGTGTGATCTGCTACGCCACCTGTATGTGCTGGTGCCGGTGCTCGACAACGACAAGCACTACTGGATCGGTGACGATGAGGTGGACAAGCTCGTTCGTCAAGGGGAGGGCTGGCTCGCGGAGCATCCACAGCGCGAAAGCATCGTGCGGCGTTACCTCAAGCACCGGCCCGCGCTGGCGCGCGAGGCGCTGGGCCGTCTGCTGGCCGTCGAGGAGGCAGCGGACGCGACCGACGATCCCGAAGCCGCGCGCGAGCGGCGCGACCGCGAGGAGGAAGCGGTCGAAAAGCCGCTTAGCCTGAACGAGCAGCGCCTAGCCGCCGTGCTGGCGGCGTTGCAGGCCAGTGGTGCTGCGAGCGTGCTGGACCTCGGCTGGCGCGGCTGTCCGGGTCGGTGAGCGACACCTGGCTCTCGCCCGTGCGCTCCAACTCCGCTTGGATGGCGGCGTAGCTGTCGCGCCGCTTCTGGAGCGTGGCGATCTTCTCGGCCAGGTTCCTGGTGACTGGCACACCCGCCGCAGGACCCGCGTCCTGGTCGTCTGCCTTCGCCAACTCGGCGAGGTACTCGGCCAGGCGCTTGTCCGCGTTGGCGAGCATGGTCTTGAGCTTCTCGCGCGTGAAGTTGCGCTCCGTGCTGTTGACCGCTTTGAGGCGCGTGCCGTCCACCGCCAGCAGTTCCTTGCCGAAGAGATCGAGCTGGCGGCAGAGATACACGAAACGGCGAAACGCCGCCTTGAAGGCGGGGGCGTTCTCGCGCCGGAAGTCGGCGACGGTCTTGAAGTCGGGGCGCAGCCCGCGCAGCAACCAGATCACTTCGAGGTTGCGGTGGCACTCTGCCTCCAACCGGCGGGAAGAGCGCACGCGGTTCAGGTAACCGTACAAAGTAAAGCTTGAGCAGGTCGCCCGGATGGTAGCCGGGCCGACCCGTGTCCTTGGCTTGGGCGCGCACGAAGCCCGCCTTCCCCAGATCGAAGCCGTCCACGAACGCCTCGATGGCCCGCACCGGGTTGTCCGCTCCCACGTAGTCCTCCACCGACGCGGGCAAGAGCAAGGTCTGCGCGCGGTCGCTGCCCAGGATGTGACGCATGCACGATTCTACCAACCCCCGTCAGCAAAGGGGAGCGTTTTCACACAACCTCCACCGTTTGTTGACGTATTTGCACACAGGACTGCGTGATTTGGAGAAGTGAAGCATGGGCATGCGCAGAACATCCAGACGTTGCCCAGCCCGGCTGCTCGCTCGGTCTACCTGATGGGTCATCGCTTGGATGGGCTGGTCTGCCCGTGACGTGGCGGCGAGCGAGAACAACGTGCGCGAGCTCGCGTTGGTCGGGGCGGAGTCCACGCCGACGAAGATTATCCCACCGCCCTCGCGCTCCTTGGACCGACGCGGTGGCAATCCGGCTCGACTCGTATGTCAGTCCAATCGACGACTCGCTGCACGCGGCGCGGGTCTATGTCCAAACGCCGGTGATCACCTCACGCCAAGATGCGGCCGTGCTGAGCGCCGCGAGCCAGGGACTCCCTGGATTGCTGTTTGCTGCCACGCCCATCCGCTGGTCGAGCGGATGGGTCACGCACCTTCTTTTCAGGCGTCGGCGGATAGGCGGCGGGCCAACAAGATCGCCCCGCCCAGGAGCGCGCAGCCCGTCAAAGTCCAGGTAGACGGCTCGGGCACGGCGTTGCCGTTGAGCCGGAACGATTGTGGGCCGTCGTCCAGCGAGTAGTAGTTGGTAGCCCCGTTGTCCACCGACAAGACCGCGTGGTAGTCCGGGATGGTCGCTCCGAAGGCCGCCGTGTAGGCCGTCTCCCGGGTGAAATCCCAATCCACGTTGCCCGTGCTGCTGCTCAGCACGAAGAAGTAGCCAGCGCCCGCGCCCAAGGTGAAAGGCGTGTTCGGGGTGGCACTCGTGATCCCCGTCGTGTCGTCGTGGCTGAAGCTGAAGTTGTTGAACAGCGTCGAGCCGACCGTGCCGCTGGCGGTGCGGCCATACACGGTGAAGACCTCGCCTGCGGTGAAGCCGGTGGATTGGAGAATGTCAAAGCTGGTTAACCCGATGGCCGTGCTGCCGGCGATGATCGACTGGCCGATCTGTGGCAGGGCGTAGGACGCGGGCGAGTTGGCCGGGTCGAGGGTGCTGACCACAACCGAGGCGCAGGCAGAGGATGCCGCGAGCGCAAGGGAAGCAGCGGAAACGAGGGTAGCGAGTGGTTTTTTCATCGAAGTTTTTCCAAAAGGTTTGCCTCAAGCTTCCACGGCGCGACGGCGGCACGAGCGCCGCCGGAGGCTAGAGGCTAGAGGGAGGGCGCCACCAGCCAACAACAGGCAGGTGGTGGGCTCGGGCACGGCTTGGCCGACAACCAGGTTGTTGACAGTGGCGTAGCCCGGCGCGGCGGGCGAGGTGAAGGTGAGCGAGCCGATGGGCACGGACGAGATAAAGCCGAGGAAACTCGTGCTCGTGGGGTTGGTGAGCGTGGCCGTGGTGCTGTCGTTGAGGATCAGGCTCACCATGCCTTGGGAGAACGCGCCGAGCGTGTCCGTCAGGAAGAAGTCGCCGCCGATGGCGTTGAGGTTGCCGGTGGCGAGGGTGAAGACGATGGCCCGGGCGTCGGTGTTGGTGGACAGGTAAGTGTCCCCCGGCACGCCCTCGGTGTAGAACGGCGAGCCGTCCGCGACGGCAGCCGAGTAGCCGAAGCCGCCCAGCGAGAAGTTCAGCGGCGAGGCGAGGGTGTTGCCCTGGATGAACTCGTCGAAGGTTTCGTCGTAGGAGCCGGGGTCCAAAGCGGCCAGGAAGCTGGCTTGGCTGGTGTAAACGGTGGTGGCAGCAGAAGCTGGCAGGACGGCGAGCAACGCGCTTCCGAGCACAAGCAGGATGGTTTTCATGAGAACTTTCAACGTGGATGATCCCGGCAATTGATTTGCAAGTAGATTGCATTTAGGGGCGATGTGCCTCGCTGTAAAGTGTTTTGTTTCCCGCGCCCAATCACTCCGCCGGCGGCGAAACCGGGCGCGGCGACCACCCGCTCAGATGAGCAAAGCTTGCCGTCCGCGGTGAGAAGGCTGCATGATCATCCCGCGCATGAAGCCCGCCGACTTTCTGGAACCCGAGCGCCTGCGCGCCTTCGTGGCCGTGGCGGAGACCGGCAGCTTCACCCGGGCGGCCGAGCGACTGCACCTGACCCAGCCCGCCGTCAGCGTGCAGATCCGTCGCCTGGAGGAAAGCGTCGGCCAAGCTTTGTTCGAGCGCGACTCGCAGACCGTGCGCCTGACCGATGCGGGCGAGGCGGTGCTCGGCTTCGCCCGTGAGTTGCTCGAAGTGCTGGGCCGCGCCGCCCAGCAGCTCGCCCAGCCTCCCCTGGAAGGCACCGTACGCCTGGGGTTGATCGACGACTACGAACCGACGGTGCTCCCGGAGACGCTTGGCCGCCTGCGCGGCCAGCACGCGCGTTTCGAGTTGACCACCGTCGTCGGCATGGCCGCCGATCTGCTGCGGCGGCTGGAGGCAGGCAGCCTGGACCTTGTCCTGGCCAAACGTGTGGCGGGAGCAAGCCAGGGCGAGTTCCTCTGCCGACAGCCGCTCGTCTGGGTTGGTCATCCGAGCATCCTTGGCAACGCCAGTGATCCGGTTCCCTTGGTGCTGCCCCCGCCGGGCACCCCGCCGCGCGAGATCATGCTGCAAAGCCTCCGCGCGGCGGGACGGCGGTGGTCCGTGCGCTTTGAGAGTCCGAGCATCTATGGGCGACGCGCCGGGGTGCTCGCAGGATTGGGGGTCACGGCCTTCGGCGTGGGCATGATCCCGGAGGGCGTCTTGCCCCTGCCCGCTGGACTGCTGCCCCCGCTGGCGGCGGTTGAGTTCATCCTGGCGCAAAACCCGCAGAGCCAAGACCCGGTCGTCGCCACCTTCGGCGCGATGCTACGCGTCACCGCCCCGGCCATCATCGAGCGCCTAGCCGAAGAGCAGGCCGGGTTGGTTGCTCAGGAAAGCTGATCGCGCTCACCGGAACGCGGCGGCCTGCATAGCAGCCATAAAAAGCTTTCATAGGACAGACTACCCCTGCCCGCGTTTGCTTGTCGAAGGAGGGCAGGCATCTCAGCGCAGGGCTGCGGCGGCCCCGCCAAAATCAACCAAAGCAAGGAGAACCATCATCATGAGCAAACCCACCATGCGCGGCATCGACCACGTCGGTGTCGCTGTGCCCGACATCGAAACAGCCACCACCTTTCTGACCGAAGCATTCGGCGCGGAGGTCATTTACCAGTCGGTCTTCAGGGATGGCCCGCCGGTGCAGGGACCGGAGATCGAGCAGCACACCGATCTGGCAGCCGGCACGCAGATCCGCGCCTTGTGCATGATCCGCATGCGGCTCGGTCCGGACATTGAGCTTTTCGAGATGCACGGCCCGGACCAGCGTCCGCCCGTGCGCTCCAGCGACTTCGGTATGACCCACCTGGCGTTTTACGCCGACGACCCCCAAGCGGCCGTGGCGCGGTTCGAGCAGGCCGGCGGGGTCATGTTCATGCCGCCCACGAAGATCCCGGTGGCGACGGAGGAAGGCGAACACAACTCGTTCTGCTACGGGCGCACGCCCTGGGGCATGCTGATTGAGTTCATCTCGTACCCTGACGCCATGGCGTACGAGAAAGACACCGCGTTGCGCCGCTGGCACAGCCCTACCTACGACGCTTCGGTCGGCTCGGTGGCTTGAACATACACCACCAACGACTTTGTTTATGACGTGGCAAGGTAAGTTTATGGAAGCCCGAGCCGGTGCCGTCCGGCTCCATTACGTGGAGGCTGTCCGGCGGATGGCTTCCCGGTCGTGCTGCTGCCCGGCTGGCCGCAGACCTCCTATGCATGGCGTCGTGTCCTGCCGATCCTCGCCCAAGCCGGCTACCGGACGCTGGCCTTCGACCTGCCGGGGCAAGGAGCGTGCTGGTCATCGCCGCGCTCAACGAGGGACCTTTGCGCTTCAACGGGATGAAGCGACGCTTTGAGGGCATCACGCAAAAAGCGCTCACGCAGGTGTTGCGCCGCCTGGAACGCAACGGCATCGTCGCGCGCCGGGTCCTCCCCAGTTCGCCCGTCGGGGTAGAATATCGCATCACGGCGCTTGGCCGCACGCTGGAAGGCCCTTTCCGCGCGCTCGCTGAGTGGACCGTCACCGCCTTACCGGAAGTGGAGAAGGCCCGCTACACGTTCGACCGGCGCAAGACCAGGGGGAAGGACGCGGGATGAGCGTGGCCGTGGAGAGGGCGCGCGGCGGGCGCTGATGGATACTCTCGTCGCCACCACCGCCGGGAGGCGCACTGGCTCAGCTGCCACGACGTAGGCAACGACCACACCTGCGCACGGCCTCTGCCACCAACCTGAGTCAGTCGACAAAAACGTCGGGATGGTCTAGGTATCCGCGCCGTCCGCCGGACCGGAACGCTCCATCGAAGGAGCGGCCTGCTTTTTGCACCGCAAGATGATTGGACTAGAACAAAAGCCCGCAGACTCCAAACGCTCGCGGAAAGCGGTCCACAACCCACCGTCGGCGGCCGGTCCCGTCACGCGCGATCATCCGGCACGAACCCACATCCTCGACGTGGCCCAACGCATCGTGGGAACCAAGGGCTTCGCTCCCGTAGGACTGACCGAGGTCCTGACGGCGGCGCGCGTGCCCAAGGGTTCGTTCTACTACTACTTTGCTTCCAAGGAGGCGTTCGGCACGGCGCTGCTGGAACATTATTTCACCAACCATCTGGCCGAGATCGAGGGGTTCTTCTCGGCTCCTAACCGGAGTGCCCGCCAGCGTCTCGACGCTTACTGGAGTTCCTGGCGAGAAAACCAGGAGCGTCACGATCCGGAGGGCAAGTGTCTGAAGGTCACGCTGGCGGCGGAGGTGTCCAGCTTCTCTGAGGACATGCGTCTTGCCCTGGAAAGCGGTACCGACGCAATCATCTCGCGGCTGGCGAGCGTCATCAAGGAAGGCAAGGCGGACGGCTCGGTCTCGACTACCGGCAGCCCGGCGGCGACGGCCCACACGATCTACGAACTCTGGATGGGCGCGACCTTGATGGCAAAGATCCGCCGGGACCGCAGCGCCTTCGACACCGCCGTGGCCACGACAAACCGGATCTTGTCCGGCAAAGCATTCTAGCGCGCGCGGGCCGCTGAAGCCTCCGGCCACCACCGCCAAGCAAACAGGGTGGATCCGCGGATGGCGCGAGTTGCCAATCCGCGGCGGCACGGCGTGCTAAAGCCGCACGCACGTGCCCGGACAATCACCATTTCCCGCGGGTGAAGAAACCGATTGCGTTTATAGACGACCGGTCTACTATAATGCATGATCGATCACGGCACCGGCGAAAATCGCCGGCGCAGCCACGATGTGAGTGCCTCAAACCATCGACGCTCGCCGCGTAGCCCGGACACGCCGCGCCGTTTGGTCAGAAACTCCGGGTGCGCCCACGCACGAGCCAGACCGCTCGGCATGCGCCCTTAGGCGTGCGTACCCGATTTAACAAACCGCCTCTACCGCAGCCGGCGATTAAGAGCACCAGAATCACTGTGGGCGAGGTCCATCGTGAACCGGCCGCCCTGACTTCCGCTTCTGCCGGAAGCCCCGTCACTTCGGAACACAAACACCCACTCCAAAGATCGACCTGATCCCTGAAAATTCCTCAGGGGGAGCCACACCATCTACCCAAACCCCGACCCTCCACACAAACCAACCCGCTAAAATGACGACTGAAGCACCGAAGAAAAACAACGCCGCCGCGACCACGATCAACCCCGCCACCAACCGGCCGCTCAAGACCTATCCTTTCCTGGACGCGGGTGATCTGAACGCCACGCTGGACGGCGCGGCGCGCGGCTTCAAGCAGTGGCGCGACACGCCGCCCGAGCAACGCGCCAAGCGGCTCGCCCGGCTCGCCGTCGAGTTGCGCGCGAGCAGCGAGGAGTACGCCGAGCTCCTAACGACGGAGATGGGCAAACCCGTCACCCAGGCGCGGCAGGAGATCGAGAAGTGCGCGGTGCTCTGCGACTGGTTCTCCCAGCACGGCCCGGGGCTGATCGCCGACGAGGCGACGACGGTGGACGACCGCAAGGCCTACGTCTCTTATCTGCCGCTCGGCACGGTGCTCGGGATCATGCCGTGGAACCTGCCCTTCTGGCAGGTGCTGCGCGCGGCGGTGTCCATCCTGATGGCCGGCAACAACTTTGTGCTCAGCCATTCTCCGAACGTCACCGGCAGCGCGCTCGCCTTGGGCGAGGCGTTTAAGCGCGCGGGCTTCGCGCCCGGCGTCTTCGCGGTGATCGTGGTGCCGGTAGACGCTCTGGAAGGCCTCATCGCGGACCCGCGCATCGCGGCCGTCACTTTGACCGGCAGCGTGCGTGCGGGCATCGCCATCGGCTCGGAAGCGGGCAGGGCGCTCAAGAAGTGCGTCCTGGAACTGGGCGGCTCCGATCCGTTCATCGTGCTGGCGGACGCGGATCTCGACGGGGCCGTCAAAGCCGCCGTGCAATCCCGCTACCTGAACACCGGGCAGGTCTGCATCGCCGCCAAGCGCATCATTCTGGAGGCTCCCATCGCGGAGGCGTTCACGGCCAAGTTTGTCGAAGCGACGGGCAAGCTGGTGAGCGGCGACCCGATGGACGAGAAAACGTTTCTGGGACCCATGGCACGCCAGGACCTGCGCGATTCGTTGCACCAGCAGGTCACCGACTCGGTGGCCAGCGGCGCACGCCTGTTGTTGGGCGGCGAGGTGCCGGACCAAGAAGGTGCGTTCTACCCGGCGACGGTCCTCGCCGACGTGCAGCCCGGCATGCGCGCCTTTGACGAAGAAACCTTCGGCCCCGTGGCCGCCCTCACCGTGGCACGCGACGCCGACCACGCCGTGGAACTCGCCAACGGCAGCGACTACGGCCTGAGCGGCGCGCTCTGGACCGGCGATGTCGCGCGGGGCGAGGCGCTGGTGCGGCGGCTGGAGACGGGAGCGGTGTACATCAACGGGTATTCTGCCTCGGACGCCCGTGTGCCGATCGGCGGCATCAAGAGGAGCGGCTGCGGCGGAGAACTTGGACACCTTGGGATGCCGGAGTTCACCAACGCGCAACTAGTCTGGAGGGACCGGAACTAACAACGGCTTGGTGACAAATCATAAAGATTATGACAAATCAGAAAAAAGTAGGCTTTGTGGGCTTTGGCGCGATGGCCAAACCGATGGCGACACGTTTGCGGGAGGCGGGCTTCGACGTGAGCGCGTTCGATCCGGGTCTCCAAGAGAAGGAAGTAAACGGGTTCCGTTTGGTGGCCGACGCCGCCACACTGGCGCGGGAGGTGGACGCGGTGATCGTATCCGTCCCGGCCGACGCCGCCCTAGCGAAAGCATCCGAGGGCCCAAGCGGCATCCTGGAGGGAGCGAAGAAGGGCCTGCTGCTCATCAACACGAGCACCGTGTCACCGGGTGCCTCGCAAAAACTGGCCGAAGCCGCCGCCAAGCAGGGCGTGCGCTTCGTGGAAGCGCCCATGTCTGGGAGCACGCCCGAGGCCGAGAAGGGCCAGCTCGTCATCCTCGCGGGCGGCGAGGCGGACGACGTAGCCGCCGCCAAGGACATCCTGGACGTGATCGGCCGCAAGACCGTGCACGTCGGGCCGGTGGGCCAAGGCCTCGTCCTGAAGCTCATCATCAACGGGGTGATGGCGCTGGGCACCGCCGCCCTCGCTGAGGGGCTGGCCTACGGTGCCAAGGCCGGTGTGGATCGGGACACGCTCATCGAGACGCTCCAGGACCTGATCCTGGTTTCCGAGCACCACAAGCGCAAGCTGGAGATGGCCAAGCAGGGTTCCTACCCGGCGCAGTTCCCGACCAAACTGCTGTCCAAGGACCTGGGGCTGCTCCTGGCGGAAACCGCCCACCACGGGGTGCCGATGGCTACCACGGCTGCGGCTGCGCAGCTCTACGCCTTGGCCATGAACCAGCACGCCGACGACGACTACGCCGCGGCGATCTCCGTCGCGGAAGAACTCGCGCGCTGAGCAAGCTCACTCACAGAAGAACGCAGAAGAAGAACACAAAAATGAAAACTGTACTGATTACCGGGGCAGGCTCTGGCTGATCTTTCCCCGATAAAGTGGACACACGGAAGTGCTATCGACAGGAAGCACAACCGATATGCCCAATAACCAAAGCAAGTACGGCCGCAGATTTGACGAGGAGTTCAAGCGCGAGGTCGCCGCGCTGGCCAACCGGCCTGGAGCCAACCAGGAGCAGGTCGCCCGCGATCTGGGCGTGAGTCCCTACAGTGTATCGCGCTGGAAAAAGCTCTACGCCGACGGTCCGGCGAGTCCTTCCCCTGGCATCAGCCCACAGGAGTTGGAGCGCGAGAACCGGGCGTTGCGCCGCGAGAACGAGGAACTGCGCCAACAACGCTCGATCCTAAAAAAAGCACTCGCCATTGTCTCGGAAGCCCCGCACGGAGGCATGGCGTGATCAGGAGTCTGGCGGGCGAGTTTCCCGTCAAGGCGCTCTGTCGCACGCTGGGCGTGAGCCGCAGCGGCTACTACGCGGCGCAACGCAGGGCCGAGCGTCCACGCGCCAGGGACAACGCGCGTTTGGGAGCGAAGATCAAGGAGAGCTTCGAGGCGAGTGGGCGCACCTACGGCAGCCCCCGGCTCACCGTCGTGCTGCGTCGCGCAGGCGAGTCGTGCGGGCGGCACCGGGTGGCGCGGCTCATGCGGGTGCTGCGCCTGCGCGCCACGCAGAAGCGCCGTTTTCGTCCACGCACGACCGACAGCCGCCATCTCTGCCCGGTGGCACCCAACCACTTGGCCGAGCGTCCGCCGCCCACCCTCGCTGGCGAAGTGTGGCAGGCCGACATTACCTACGTCGCCACCCAAGAGGGTTGGCTCTACGTGGCCGGTGTGATCGACGCCTGCTCGCGCCGGATCGTGGGTTGGGCGGCCGGAGATGCCATGCCGCCCGCCCTGGTGGCCCGCGCCTTCGAGCGGGCGGTCCAAACCCAGCGGCCCGCGTTTGGGTTGCTCCACCACTCGGATCGCGGCAGCCAGTACGCCAGTGACGCCTACCGCGAGTTGCTGCGCGGCCACGGTGCGACCCCGAGCATGAGCCGGGCGGGCAACTGCTATGACAACGCCAAAATGGAGAGCTTCTGGGCGACGCTCAAAGCCGAGCTGATCCAGGACCGGGTCTTCGCTTCCCGCGCGGAAGCCAAGAGCGAAATCTTCCGCTACATTGAGCTCTTCTATAACCGCACGCGGCTCCACGGCGCGCTCGGCTACACTTCACCCGTGGACTTCGAGAACAGTCCGAGCTAAACATCCATCAACCCCGCACTCCAGCGTGTCCACACTTTCGTGGGAAGATCAAGGCGGACCAGCTTGCGGTAGCCCAGGCGTGGGTACTTGCGGGAGAGTGTCTCGATTTGAGCGTGCAGACGCAACAGCCAGTCAGACGGCTGTTTGGTTGGGTGGCGATGGCTGGAACGATGCAGCCCCAAATACCGACAAGCCCTTCGCTCCGAGCAGAGTCCGGCGTTCACCACGCCCTGGACCGCTCGTCGCTTCTGCAAAGGGCTCACCATTTTTTTGCGTTTACTTCCTCCAGCACGCGGATCTTGAGCAGACTGTCGGCGAGCATCTGCTTGAGTTCGCCGTTCTCCTTTTCGAGTTGCCGGTACTTGCGGGCATCTTTGAGCTCCATCCCTCCAAACTTCTTTTTCCAACGGTAGAAGCTGGCGGCCGAGATGTTGTGCTTGCGGCAGACCGCCTCCAGGTCTTTGCCTGCGTCGGCCTCGCGCAGGATGCGGATGATCTCTTCGGTCGTGTGTCTCTTCTGTTTCATGGTCGGTTCCTCTCTCTTTGGGTAGGAACCTCTCACTCAACTTGGACCATTGGCAGGGGCCTCAATCAGGAGCACTACACAGACACTGCTGGGTTTACTGATCATGTCTTTGCGCTGATGCACCTGCTCGGCTTCCGCTTCACACCCCGCATCCGCGACCTGGCAGACACAAAGTTGTATGTTGCGAAAGGAGGACAGAGCATGACCTCCCTGACTCCGCTGATCGGCGGCCACTTGAACCTCAAGTCCATTCGCGTCCACTGGGACGATATCCTGCGCCTAGCAACCTCCATCAAACAGGGCACGGTCACTGCCTCACTGATGCTGCGTAAACTCGGCAGCTACCCACGTCAGAACGGCTTGGCTGTGGCGTTGCGGGAACTCGGTCGCATCGAGCGCACGCTCTTCATCCTGGACTGGCTCCAAAGCGTGGAACTACGCCGGCGAGTCAACGCTGGCCTCAACAAGGGCGAGGCCAGAAACGCGCTGGCTCGCGCCGTGTTCTTCAATCGCTTGGGTGAAATCCGTGACCGCAGCTTCGAGCAGCAAAGCCATCGCGCCAGTGGCTTGAACCTGGTCACAGCAGCCATCGTGCTGTGGAACACCGTGTACCTAGAACGCGCAACTCGTGCTCTCCAGCACCACAGGGTGGGGTCGGATACCAGCCTTTTTGCGGTATCTATCCCCGTTGGGGTGGGAGCACATCAACCTGACGGGCGACTACGTTTGGAAGCAGAACCGAGCGATCTTCCCGGGAAAGTTCCGCCCGCTTCGAGCCCGCTCAAAAGCTTAGCGTACGATTTTTTCCGTTTCCTGATGGGACCCCGCTTGGCGCGTGACCGCCGCCGCCGTAGAGCTCGCGTCTTGCCTCCTGCGCGAACTGCGCAGCGTCAGGAAATGACGGGCTATTACTATCCGCGCAAGTATGATCCCACGGTGGCGCGCATCGTCGTCTTGAAGGCCGCTGCGCGAAAGTCTCGCGGCAAGTCGCGCTAGAACCGCGTTGCGACGCCGACAAACGGCTGGTAGTCCGGCGCATCCGCCGATACGCCGAAGTTGCAGCCCGCGTCGAACTGCAAGTTTTCCCAAGGCCGCCAACGCACGCCCACGTCCACCTGCCGGGCGTCGGTCGAGCCGGGACCGGTCACGAGCGTGTCGTAGTATTCCAGGTAGAGTTGCACGCGGTCTTGCTTGCTGAAGAGCGCGTGGTAGAGCGTGATGCCGTTGACGATGCCGAACTCGTAATCCGTGTCGCCTCCGTTGCGGAAGATGCCCGGCTGCACATTGATCGTCGTGCTGAACCCGGCGGGCAGCTCGAAGCTCGTGGCCAGGATCACGTCGCACTGGACGTATTCGGAATCGGTGTGGTGGCTTTGGGTTGGCAGGATGATCTCGGGATTGATGGAAAACGCGAACTTCTTGCTGTCGTTGCCCACCAGCACCAGACGGGTGCGCACGGTCAGATTCGTGCTGCCGACGATGTCGCTGTCCGAGCGCCCCTTGCCACTGGTGCTGACGGCGCGCGTGCGGGTTTCATCGAATCCGCTCCAGATCAGTTCCAGTTCGACGTTGTTGAGCAGACCAGCACGGAAGTGTGTGGATTGAAAATAGTTCCACGTGTCGGTGCGCATTGCCCCCAGGTTCAACGAATAAGCGAGGCCGGTTTCCAGGTAGAAATGCCCGGCGTCCACAGAGTGCGCGCCGGTGGTCTGGTCGGGACGGCTTGAACTGAAGTCACGCAGGAGATGATCCGGCGTGGGGTGGAAGAGATTGTATTGGTTCTTGTCCACCCTGGCAGGTGGCGTCGAGGGGGATGAAACGTCCTTGCCATCGGTGCCATCAACCGTGTCGTAACCTTCGATTCCCGCAAGCCTGTCACGGTCGGCGGCACGGACCGGGATGGCCGCGAGGAAAAAAAGGCTGGCCGCAGCGCAGACCGCCATTCGTCTCAGTCCTCTGTGTGAGAATTCGATTGGAATCAGCGGAAAAACGTCAAGGGAAAGGGGGCGCATAGAAAAACGCTCACGAGGTGACACCCGAAAGCCCGGGCTTGGTTCATTGAAGTTCGTCATCTGCACGGTCGGTTGGATGCACCGCTTTTGCGGGCGCACATCTTCGATGACGAGTTGTCAAGCAAGCGGGGTTTAGCCCCCCTTTTTTTCTTCTCTTTTTCCGATTTGTCGGTCCGGTCACGCAACTTTTTGCGAACCAGAAAACATGGACCCCATCACTCGCCGCGATCTCCTGAAAAGGCCACCGTCTTCAGCGGTGCCATGTTCCTTGGCAGCGTCGCCGGACGCGCCCAAAACCAGTCGAACGCCCCGTCCTCGCAGCACGGTGCCGAGGGTAGTTTCAACTCCAATGTCGCCAAGGACGGCAAAAATGTCGGCTCGCTGGGGCCGGTCAATCCCAGCCTAGACGCCCACAACATGAATTCCGTCGTGCCGCCCACCACGGACCACGGCAACGTCGATCCCTTTAAATATCCTTTCGACTACTCGCACAAAAAAGTCTGCGAGGCGGGTTGGGCGCGACAGGTCACCATCGAGGACTTGAAGGTGGCGCGCGATCTCGCGGGCGTGAACATGCGCCTGCTGCCCAATGCCGCGCGCGAACTCCACTGGCACGAATCCTCCGAATGGGCCTACATGCTCGCGGGCAAAGCGCGCGTGACGTGCATCGACTACGACGGCAAGACGTTCGTCGACGACATCGGGCCGGGCGACCTGTGGTTTTTCCCGAGCGGCGTGCCGCACTCGATCCAGGGTCACCTGGATACCGACGGCTGTGAATTCCTGCTCGTGTTCGACGACGGACATTTTTCCGAATACGAGACGTTCCTCGTCTCGGAGTGGGTCGCGCGCACGTCCAAGGATGTGCTCTCTCTGAACACGGGTATCCCCGAGTCGGCCCTGGCGCATCTGCCCAAGGAGGAGCAGTACATCTTTTTCGTCGAAGGCTTCAAGCCTATCGAGGAGGAACGCAAACAGGCGGCGGGCAAGAACGGGTACTCGCCCATCAAGTTCACTTTTCACCTCAAGGACGCCAAGCCCAAGGTCCAGAACAAGAGCGGTGAGGTCATCATCGTGGATTCCAAGAATTTTCCGATCTCGACCAAGACCGCTGCCGCCATCGTGACGGTCAAGCCCGGCGCCATCCGCGAGTTGCACTGGCACCCGAATGCAGACGAGTGGCAGTATTATCTCAAGGGCAAGGGCCGCATGGCCATCTACGCGGCCGGCAACCGGGCGCGGACGATGGACGTGGAGGCCGGGGACGTGGGTTATATCCCGATCACGCAGGCGCATTACATCCAGAACACGGGCAGCGAGGATCTCGTTTTCCTCGAACTCTTCGAGAGCGATTTCTACGCCGATTTCTCGCTTAACGACTGGATGTCGCACACGCCGGAGAATTTGGTGAAGTCGCACCTGCACATCGATCAGGCGGCGTGCGATGCCATCGTGCCACGCAAGGACGTGATCGTGCCAGCCTGACGCCGCGATTCCACCGGCGGGCAGTGCGAAGCCGTAGTGCGACGAGTCTTTTTAGAGTTAGACAATCGCGTATCAATTACTGGCGCGCGTCGACGAGCATCGCTGCGATGTGCGACGCGCGGACTGGAAAGTCGCGGTTACAACGCTGCTGAAACAAGGTGGTGTGCGGCGTTGTTGCCGTAGCCCTTGAAGTTCCACACGTCCTGCGCGCGAGCGGGCTGGGTGTTGGCCCCCGTGTCCCAAGCACGCACGATGAGTTGCACGGGGGCACGCTCGGCGGCCAGCAACTCCGCGCGCCAGAACCGCCAGCTCCAGCGTCCGCCTTCTTCGTCGGCCGCCTGCAAGCCATCGCCTGGGACCGGCAGTAACTCGGTTTGCGTCCAGCGCTCGCCTTCGTCCTCGCTGATCTCGACGCGGTGGATCTCGTGGCCTGCGCCGACGTAGGCGTAGCCTTCCACGACCATGGGATCGTTCCCGCCGGGACGCCCGCGATGCACCCGGCAGATGTAGCTGGTCACGGGCATCTCGCCCATCGGCAGCGCAGTCTTGGCGTCGTGCTTCTCCTTGCTCGCGCTGGCGGGGTGGAGGCGGTATTCCTCGGCCTGGAAAAGGTTCTCCGACGGGTGGTCGAGCACGTTGATCTCGCGCAGCCATTTGACCGAGCGCGCTCCGAGGTAGCCCGGCACGATGGCACGCACCGGAAAGCCGTGGACGACCGGCAGCGGCTGGCCATCCAGTTCGTAAGCCAGCAAGGTTTCCGGCGCAAGCGCCTTTGAGAGCGGCACCGACCCTCCAAAGGGCGGGTAGCCCGTCTTCTCGGCTTTGTCGTGACCGATGAATTCCACGAACTTCGCCCTGGCGTGGTCCAACCCGGCGTGAGCCAGTACATCGGCTAGTCGCACCCCGGTCCAGACGCCGTGCGAAATGGCGTTGCCTGCCCATGGCGATTCGCCCGGGATATTCTTGACTTGGCTGAGTTCGTCGCGCCGGTTGCCCGCGCACTGGAGCGTGACTGCCACCCGATGCGTCGGGAAGCTGCTCTTCAATTCTTCCAGGCTCAACCCCAACGGCGTGGCGACGAGTCCTTGCAAGCGCAGTCGGTAGCTGTCGGCGTCCAGTTCGGGAACGTCGCCGTGGCAGCGAATGTAGAACAGATTGAGAGGTGTGACGAACTCACCGCGCGTCAGGAAGGGCGGGGGTGCGCCGTTGAGCGGTTCCTTCTCGTAGTAGATGAAATCTGGGTGCTTGCCGGGGGGAGAATTATTGTTGGAGGCCACAAGGATGGTTCGCGGCTGGAGGATGGTTTGCATGCCCGGTTGCAGCGCCCGCAAATCCGCTGCATCCCCGGTGTGGCCGAATGAGCCATCCACTGCCAGCACGATCTCTGCCTGAAAAACTAGCCGCCCGGAGGCGGCTGCCATGCCGAATCCGGTGCATGCCTAATCCTGCTCCACCGCCCTGCACGAAAATCAATTCGCTCCTCGTCTGGTTGATCGGCCTACTTAGATTTGCAGTCATGATAGTTTTTCCCTCGCTTGGGTCGGCAGCAGAAGACCGTTTGCAGCCTGCGAAAATGACGGAGAGCGAGTTGCTCGCCAAGACGCGGCAACTCACGCAGGAAGACTTTGAACTGGCAAAAATCGCGGTCCGCCAGGCTGGCCGCGGGAAGGTCAAGGAGTTTGCCGAGCGGGCGGTGGAACGCGGGGATGCCGCCGACAAGCAGCTGACCGACCTCGCCGCCGCGCAGGGCGTCACCCAGGCCGAAAAGATCTCGCAGCCCATGCAGGAACGCCTCGACGCTATCGCCGGGCTGCGCGGGCAGGGCTTCGATCCGGATTTTCGGTGCGGATCATCCCGATGCGGACGACGGGTTGTCGGTCTGCCAGCATTTGGTCGCGCGGTTGGAAGGGGAACTCACCGTGCGTCACTCGACCGCGATGGGAACTCATTGCAGCGTCCGCCTGCCGGTGATGGTGCGCCACTCCTGACCCCGATGAACTGGGAGGAACTTTTCAGCCTGCTGACCGAACTCGGCGACCGGCTAGGCGAGAAGATTTACGTCTTGCCGGACAGCGGATCTGGACACCATCGCGCTTGAGGTGCTGCCGGTGGCCTGGTTCGCCGCCATGAAGCACAATCGCGCCCTGAACATGGGTATCTACGATGGGGATGGCAACGCGCTGGTGAGTGTTGAGGAAATTTCTCTGGCGGAACTCACACCGGAGTTTGTCCGCGAGCGGGTGGAACGGGCGGCAGTCGAGCAATTCCGTCGTTTGCTCGATCCCGAAGCCGTGCGGGAAATCTTCGGGCCACCCGAAATGGGGAAACCCTGCGAGACATCGATCAGAGCACCTTGTAAACGCTCGACCGGGCCGTTTAATCCAGCGTGTCCTCCAATTCCTCCAGCAGTTTGATCACCGCCTTGCCGGGACTGAGCAGGGTGCCGAGAAACCGGCTGGCGATCTCTGCTTTCGGTGTTCCGAAGTGCAACTTGGGAACGAGGGAACTGCCGCTATGACCAGTTCGTCCCCCTGCTCTCCTTGCTTTGGCGCCGACTACTGACTCTGCCTCCTAGCCACAAGAAAATTGCAGCGGTCAAGCTTGAGGCAACGCCGATACCGAAGCCCGTTGCGCGTTCGCGCCACTCGTTTCCTTTCAGGAGCTTTGCAAGACTCTCGGCGTCTTCGCGGGATATATTTGCTACCCTCTTGTAGTTTTCGATGTCTGACCGCATTGTACTCAATTCATTCTCAAGCTTCTGAACTTCGTCATTCTTGTTATTAATCGTTTGTGACAAAGCAGTGACAGCCGAGTTAACTTGTTGTGTCTGAACCTGCAAGGATGTTTGCGCATTTTGGAGAACCTGACGCATGTCGTCGATTCTCTGCTTTACACGCTCCGCCTCGGCCAAAGAAGCCTCTGGCGTTAAAAACTGCGGAAGTATCGGGGTCGCAAGAAAAGGCCGAACATGAAAATAGCCTACATATACAATTATGCCGAACACAATGATGCCCAGTAACCCCTGACCTTTACGTATCCAACTTCCGAAGTCTTTCGCAGTGGATGCTAATAATGGACTAACAAACGAGAATGTAGACAAAAAAACTACCAGCAAAAGCGCGACTGCTACATAGCAATTGTAGACACATTCGATGCCAATACATGCCGCACCCAATGTAAGGACTACTGCCAAGATGATATTTGCAAAAGTTTCTGAACGATCACTAAATCCTTCCGCAAAAACGCAAAGGGTGGCAACGCATGCCACCAAAATAGCTGGTCCAAATACGAGTAGCAGGATTTTATAGTCGCTCATTGAGAGATGTGTCGTTGGCTATACTGAAGTTTACCCATTCGAATACCTACGGCATGCACCGCCGTTCAGACAGGATGCCACCCTAAAGGCTCATGTGCCCGACTGGGTTATTCCATTCGCTGTAGCCGGTGCTGCCACCGACGGCTCGCACGCGGAAATTGTACGTGCCGCCGGGGATCAGGCCCGTCACGGCCATGCCGCGTGTGCTTTAGTACATCCCGGCGCTCACCCATTCGCCGAGCGCGCCCGCGCCGGTGGTGGCGTTGGGCATCGTCTGGCTTTGGGCTTCGTAGAGGCGGGAGTTGGCGACCGGCGTGACGCGCAAGGTCAGTTGGCCGGTGCCACTGTTGTCGATGAGGATGATCGACGGCGTGTCGAACGGCACCTGCGCGCGGCTCGTGCTCGCGGCGTCGAACCCGCTGGAAAGCAATTCCGCCAGGCCGTAGGCGTCGTTGCTCTGGATGGTCGTCTGCACGTAGAGCGCGAGTTGGCGCAATAGGCCGATGAGCGTCTGAGCCGCCTGATTCTTGGCGTCGGTGAACGCGGTGAGAGCCGCTTGCAGGTTGGCCTGCGTGACGGGCGGGCTGGAGTAGACCGCGTTGCCGTAGAGACTCGTCAGGATGTGCCCGGCGGTTTCTTCGAGTTCGTGGTCAGGGGCGCTCGCAAAGCCGAGCAGGACGCGGAGCAATGCCATAGGTTTTAAGAGGTAAATGGTTGAACTGAAGCGATTGTGGCCGCTGGCAGGGTTGGGGTCAATCCCGTTCCGCCGCCGGGGGATCGGTGGACGGAGCCGGTTTGTTGTGGCGTAAAAGTGGGTTGGGCCGGTTTGGAAAAGATTCGGTCCGGCTCGAAGGCGGTTTGGGCCGGCTCGAAACAAACCTTTTCCGTCACGAAACATGTTTGTTTTGCCACGGCAAAGCTTATCGCTGGCGCGGAAACAGTCTTTCCGACCCGGATTTAACCTTTTCCGTCCGGGAACGGGTTTTGTCCGGGGCGCGAAACATCAACGCCGGGCCGGAGTCAACCTTCACCGACCCGGAACAAACCACTGCCGTGCTAGACCTGATCTTTCCGGAAGCGATTTGGTTTATTCCGCGCCGGATTATATTCCGTCCGCGCGGGCCGGTGGTTCCCGGCGGGGGCGTTCAAGCCTCACTCAGGCACTGCTCGGGACGTGCAAATGAGAGTTTCGGCGTGCTATCCACCACCGCAAACGACGCTCGGGTTTTGCCAACGATTGGCAGGATCATGTTCACCACTGCCGCCAGACACATCAACAGGGTGATACGCAGGCCAATCCGATGGACTTTCCACCGCGACAGATCCCAATCAACCCACCCGCCGACGCAACGAGAGCTAATCGCAACGCGGCCCCAGACCAAGGCAGCATCGTGGGCATTCGCAAAAATCGCTCACAAGGTTTGTGCAGAAGCGCTTCCCAGAGCTTCCTCGCCATCAAGTCAACACGAACGCTCGCTCGATTGCCTGGGTGGCATCCCGCTCATCCTCGCCGTTTGCCTGGACACTGAACGTCGTCCCCATGGCGGCACACAGGGCAAGAATGCTCAGGACACTTTACAGATCCGCGCTCTTTTCGCCGCACCGCAGGCAAATCTTGGAGCGAAATCCTTGCGCGATGTGCACCGATTTCGCGGCCATGTGTAGATGTACCCCTTCGCTCCAGGGCACCACGACCTCTGAGTGTTTCACTTTACCTTTCAATTTGCCTGCACGGAGTTCTGTCAATTTCTTTTATTCTGCTGAGGCCTGCACTTCGCAGAATCGGGCCGACTGCTCCTGCTGCGGTTCTGGCTTCATCACTACACACTGCACACAGTGTGGAGTACCTTGACCAACCCAGCCTCATAGAAGGCGTTTTTCGCGCACCTCTCGCGTGGCGCGGGTCCACTGTTCAAGCGAGCGGCCTTTAACTCATCCGTTGGGGACGCAAGGCGGTGCAGCAGGATGCTTTTGTTATCCGCCTGTACGCCGCTGGTTCAGTCGGGTTTCCAGGCGATGACGAGGGCTCCCACAAAAATCAAGCTGCCGCCCAACCACTGGGCCCAAGTCAGCCGCTCGCCCAGGAACCAACCCGCCAGCCCGAGCACGAAAACCACGCTGAGCTTGTCCACGGGCGCGACGCGCGACGCCTCACCCAGTTGCAAAGCGCGGAAATAGCACAACCACGAAAACCCGGTGGCCAAGCCCGAGAGCACCAGGAACGTCCAGGCGCGGGAGCCTAGCGCCCAAACGCCGCGTCCTTCGCCCGTGAACGCCAGCAAGCCCACGCCAAAGACCAGAATGACACCCGTGCGGATGACGGTGGCGAGGTTGGAACTGATCCCGGTCACGCCCACCTTCGCCAGCACGGCGGTCAATGCCGCGAAAAGAGCCGATCCCAATGCCCAGAGCAGCCAATCCTTTAGCATGGGATCACGTTGGCCCACTTTCCAGGACGTTTCCATCTCCCTACTTCGGCATGTGCTTTCCGAGGTGGAAAAGGCTGTTATCGAAGGTCCACTGATAGGCGAAGTAGCATTGAAGTCCGTCGGGCCGTTGATGGACCGTCCAGCAGAGAAGAGCAGGTGATGATCCTCGCTGAAATCAAAGACGGTGCCCACGTTAAACGCCGTGTCGCCGCGACCGTCGACCTCCGGGGCCGTCTGATGATACACCTCGATACCGACCAGCAGAGGCTTGAGTACCTGCTTCTGCAAAACCATGCCCACAAAGCCGTAGTTCTGGAGACCGGGACCGGGGTTGATGCCGTAGCCACCGCCGCCGCAAGCCGTCCACATCCCCCACGTCTTTTGCAGCCACACGGGTAGCAGCGCGTGCACGTGACCCGTGCCCAGACCCTCACGGCGCTACCGGTGGGAACCTCCAGCAACGGGAAGATGCCGACCATGGGAATGCTTTTGGGACCGACGTAGAAAACGGATTATAAAGCACGTTAAGGCATGGGGAGAGGACGAAGCGGGCGATATTTCCCCGTTCCAACGACCCGGTTCTGCTTCCAGACGTAGTCGCCCGTCAGGTTGATGTGCTCCCAACCGAGTGGCGACAGGTGTTTACACAGTGTCTCGTCCAACTTCCGATCACGCCGTCGAAGTACGCGGACCACCCGTTCTAGGTACACCGTGTTCCAGAGCACGATGGACGCCGTCACCAAGTTCAGACCGCTTGCCCGGTAACGCTGTTGCTCGAAGCTGCGGTCACGCAGCTCACCCAACCGATTGAAGAACACGGCACGGGCCAGGGCGTTTCGCGCCTCGCCCTTGTTGAGGC
>CAXTBX010000016.1:0-54433 GCA_964242205.1 uncultured Chthoniobacterales bacterium | reverse complement strand
CCGGGCCCTCGCTGAGCCCACCCGTGCTGAACTTGCCACCGCCGTTGGCCGTCGCACTGGCCGAGAGCGTCACCGGCACGGCGTTGCCGATCCGGTCCGTGCTGGCCGTCGCCCCGCTTTGCGCCAGCAAAAGCGTGCCGCCACCGTTGACGGTGATCCCGCTGGTGTTGGCAAGCCGCGGCGTGGTCGAGTTGTTATTGTCCAGGCTCAGGGTGCCCGCGCTGACCGTCGTCGCACCGGTGTACGTGCTCGCTCCCGTCAAAACCTGCGTACCGGTGCCGGTCTTCGTCAAGGCCAGGACTCCCGCGCCGTCGACAAAGACGCCGCCGAAGCGGGGAGTTCCAGCGCCATTCGCGGCACTGTTGTTCTGCCCGAGGGTGAGCGTGGAAGTAGTCGTGCTAGCGGTGTTGGTGATCGTCCCGGCAGTTCCAAACAGGCCGTCGAAGCCTTCACCGGCACCGTTGAGGTCGAACGTGCCTCCCGTCATGTTCACCGAAGAGTTGCTGTAAATCTGGTCGCCGGCGGTATTGCCCACCTGCGCGGTGCCACCGTTGATGACCAGCGCGTAGTCCGAACCACCTTGGGTACCCACGGCATGTGGACCGGTGCCAGTTTTATTTAGCACCAACGTGCCGGCGTTCAATGTCACGCGAAGGTTCTGGTTGTCCTGAGTTCCGGAGAGGATCAGCGTACCAGCGCCGGTCTTAGTCGTAAAGATGCCACTGCCGTTACCTTGAGTACTGCCGGTAAGATTGAGACTTCCGGACGCATCCGTTACCTCGAGCGTGGAGGACGTGTTGGTTTTGACCGGGCGACCAGTGGTGGCCGCGACACTGCCGGTGTACTGCAAGGTCCCACCGTTCAAGGTGATGGTGTTGTTGTTACCGGTGCTGGGACCGATGTTACTGGTGCCAGAGTCGGCGATGGTGGAAACACTGAGTACGCCCGCGCTGACGGTAGTCCCTCCGGAGTAGGTGTTGGCCGCGTTGAGCGTCGTCGTGCCCGCGCCTATCAGCCTGACACTACCATTCCCGCTGATCGTAGCAAAGTCGGTCCCTTGGGTCACCGCATTGCTGCGGTTGATGGTCAAGTTAGAATTACTGCTGCCACCATTGGTGATCGAGATGGTGCTGTTCGCCGCGAGCGAACCCGTCGTGCCACCGCTGCCCAGCTGGAGCGTGCAGTCGTCGTAGATCAACGCGCCGCTGGTCGAGTTCGAGCCGTTAAGGACCAACGTGCCGACATTGTAGACATTCGTCACGCCACCGTACGTGTTCGTGCCGTTGAGGACCAACTTGCCGTTGTCGCTCTTAGTGAGCGCTCCCGTGCCGGAGATGGCGCCGTTGATCGTGGTGAGACCATTGGATCCGTAGCCGATCTGGAAGACGCCTCCGTTAGCCCCCAAAGTGATGCCGCGATTGGCGGAAAGGGTCGGAGTAGCGTTGTTGTAGTTGGCTCCGGTTCCAGTGACTACACCGGATATATAGGTGGCCCCATTCAAGGTCAAGCTGTCGGCGACGAAGGTAGCGGGCACCGCTCCAAGCGACAAATCGCTATTGATAAACAGCCTGCCGCCATTGGCCGTCACCTTGCCGGTGAAGCCGGTGTTCGAGCCCGAGAGGCCGAGGTTACCGGCGGTCAGGGTGATGTTATCCGAGCCTGTAATGGCGGCGGAGATGTTCAAAGCAGCACCTGACAGGGAAAAGGTGTGCGTGCCGCCCCCCGTCAAAGCCAGCGAGCCGGTGCCATTGATGGTGTTGAGATAGTTGGTTGATGTCGTGAGACCGCCGGTGAGGGTGAGTTGGTTCCCATTGGTGGCGAGCGTGTAGCCGGAGGAACCGCCGAGAAAGATATTGTCCGTGGTAATCGCCGTACCAAGAGTCACCGTCGCGCCGGTCCCACCGAAGTTCGCCGTATTCCCATCAACCCAGACGCTGTGCGGCACGCCGCTGCCCACGTCCCAATTGGCGATTGCCGTGCTCCAGGTACCAGCTCCGCCCTGACTAACGCCATCTCCGTTGGTAGCAATATCCGTGGTGCCACCGTCCCAATAATAATTATCTGCCAAAACCGGCGATGCGGTGATGGCAAAGGCAACAACCGCAGCCGAGCCAGTCAGGATGCCACGTGAGGAAAGCGCACCGGCCACCTTCGCAGAGGCTCGGAGCAACTTGATGGCGGCGTGCCAGTTCAAGACACGATGAGAAAGAAATGACGAACGGACGTTTTTGCTCATGTGGCGTAGAACGAAGGTTACAAACTATAAGATTTGAGACGCGGCGGATTTTATCCCCAAAAAGCACTGCTCAATCAATCAACTGCATTACGGAAATTTCCCGCGGGGGGGGGATTTAGAGGAGGCAATTCTGCTAAGGGAAGTCCTTTTTGTAGCGGACGATCAACAGAACGTACAGATCTATTTACGAAATTTGCGTTATCGATGCCGATAAACCACTGTGACGCAAGACGATCTCCGAGTCCGACGCCTGTTCTCCAGGCGTTTACCCCCGTTTTCTCGCCATTACTACCCGCGCGTCTGCGCTAGCCAACTGGCGACTTGGCGACGGCGCGCCAAGCCCAGCAAACCACCGAGGGCGAGGGCACTCATCCAGACCGACGGCTCCGGCACGGCCACCAGATCCAACTCCGTGCCGTTCGGGTTGAACTGCACCGCGTAGCCCGCGGGCGCGGTGACGGCGGCAAACGTGCCCGTCACCGAGGCGTAGGTGGCCAGCATGTAGCTCGCCGCTGTCGGCGTGCCCGTGATCGTGATCGCCGCATTGCTCAGCGTCAGCACCCCCGAGATCGCCAACTGGTCGGCCGCCGCGCCGGCGATGTCCACCGCAAAGGTCGCCCGGGCCGCCGCCGTGCCCGCCAGGGTCAGGTTGGCAAATGCGTTGAGCGTGCCCACCGCGCCCACCGCGCCGCCGGTGATCGTGCTGCCGGGGTTGACCGTGATGTTGCCGCTGATCGTGCCGACGCCGCCCAGCGTGCCGGTCAAGGTCCCAGCGGCGTTGCCTACGGCGACGGGCCCCGTGCCGGTGGACGAACTCGTCACGCTGGCACCGGCGAAGTTCGCCAGCAGCGTGCCATTATTCACGAAAGTGCCGCCGTTGTAGGTGCTCGCGCCCGTCAGGGTCAACACGCCCGCACCGGTCTTGGTCAACCCGCCGTCGTTGGCGGTAATGGTCCCCGTGCCGACCGTGCCCAGCATCGCCGCCGTCGTCGCCCCGCCGCCCACCAGCGTGATCGTCGGCGCGGTCGTATATCCGGTGCCCGCGCTCGTGATCGTGACGCTCGTGACCACCCCATTGGTCAGGTTGGCCACCGCCGTCGCCCCAATGCCGCCCCCGCCGCCAGTGAAGGTGACCACCGGCGCGCCGATGTAGCCGCTGCCGCCGTTGGTCACCGGGATCGTGGTCACCCCGGTCGTGCCCGTGGTCGTCAACAGCGGCTGAGCCACCGTTATGTTAAAGGTGTTCGTGTCAATCGTCCCCCCGCCCGCGTAGATGTTCGCGCGCGACGCGCCCGGGATGGTGAAGGTCCCGCCGGCCTGCAAGGCTTGCAGGGTGCCGCCGTTGAAGTTGATCACCCCCGTGCCGTTGTAGCCTTGACCAAGGCCGCCGGTGCGCACCAGGCCGCCCGCGTTGAGGTTGACGATGCCCGTCGAGCCGTTCTGGCCCAGGTTGATGGTCGAGTTACCTGCCGTGCTTTGCAGGAACTGGCCGGTGCCGCTAACCGTCAGCACGCCCGTGCCGCCGCTGACGAAGCCCAAGTTGATGCCGTTGTTGCCCCCGTTGAACGTGCCGCCCGTCAGGTTCATGACGTTGGTGCCGGTGCCGTTTCTATTCATCGTCACGAGGGCGGCGTTGTTCACCGTTCCCCCCGTCTGGAGGATGTAGCCGCTGCCTCCCGTGCCCGTCGTGCCGCCGCTGCGAAAGTTGTTGCTGTTCAGCGTGCCGCCGGAAATCGTGAGCGAGCCGTAGGAGCCGTTGTTGGCCAACTGTGTGTCGGCCAAGGTCAGCGTGCCCGCCGAAACGTTCAGCGCGATGTTGTCGGTGGCCGCCGCGCCGGTGACCGACGTGCCCCCCGCCGCGCTCAACGTGCCGGTCGACGCGAAGTTCACGACCGAGCGCCCCCCGTTGATGTTGATCAGGGCCGTGCCGCCGGTCAAGGTGCCGGCTGCGGTCAGCGAGGTCGTGCCTGTGCCGGTGAACGTGAGCCCGCCCGTGCCACTGATCGCCCCGCCCAGGGCCAGGTTGCCCCCGCCCGCCGAGGTCGTGAACGTGTTCGTGGCCGCCACCGTGAACCCGGTGTTGATCGTCTGCAGCGCCGTGCTGCTGTTGGTGATGCCCCCGCTCAGCGCAAACGAGTTGCCGCCAATCGTGTAGGCCGAGGCCCCCGCGTTGAAGAACAGGCCCGCGATGCTGAAGCCCGCCGCCTCGTCGTTGTTGAGCGTCGTGATCGAGGACGTGCCGAAGTACAGGCTGTCGCCCGCGGCGATGGTGCCCGTGGGTGCGGCGGGCGTCGTCGTGCCCACCGTCCAGTTGATGCCCGTGAAATTGCCGTTGGCCGGCGTGGTTGACCAGGCGTCGTTCGCCGCCTGCACACTGGCGGCCGCACCGACCACGAGGACGCCTACACCCAAGGCACGGCGCAGCGAGCCAGGCTGCGTTTGGGCGGCAACCCGCGCGCGCACCGAGGAGCGGGTTCGGGAACGACGAGTGGTCGGAAGAGAATTGTTCTGCTGCATGGGGGATCGAATGAGGGTGGCTCGGAGGTTTGAAACTCGGGTCGGGGGTGATCGGCCGGGACGAATTATCGGCGCTGTAGCGGGTATTGATATAGATCAGACAATTCCTGACAAGCGAATAATTCGAAAATCTACAAGTTTATGCCGTCGTCCTTCCGTCGGGTGACAAAACCGCCGTCTGCCTGCAGCTCGGGGGACGCGGTGCGACAGTCATCGCCAACGGCAGCCGCCGCTTTTTCCGGCCCGGCCTAGTCGGTCAGGAATCAACCTGCACGCGGTAGAAACTCTGCGCGGATGACAGATCGTTGTCCGTGAAAGTCAGGACGGTGCCGGTCGCGCCATTTTGCGGCGAGCCGAGGGCGGCGAAGCTGCCGGTAGCCAACGAAGTGCTGCGCTGCAGTTGGTAAACGTGACCCGTGTAGCCGTTGACGGTCAAGACCACCGCGCCGCCGCTGGTGCCGACGCTCTGCACGGTGACCAAGCTGGCATCGAGGAGCGTGCCCTGGTTGCTGAAACCGCCGGGCGCGCTGTAGCCACCGCTGATCACGTCCAGCGTGCCGTTGTTGGTGAAAACACCGTTGCCGCCGACCGTCAGGACCGCGCCGTGGCGCAGGCGGATCGTGCCGTTGTTGACCACGTTGCCCGTGACGTTGAGCGTGCCGCCGAAGATCGTCACCACGCCGCCAGCCGCCACGGTCAACGGCCCGTTGACCGTACCAGTCGCGCTGAAAACGCCTCCGCCGCCGACCGTCACCGCCCCGAAGGACCCGCCGCCGCTGACCGTCCCGCCCACGGTCGCGGCACCGCTGATCGCGCCATTGTTGACGAACGTCGTCCCGGCGGGGACACTCAAGAGCCCCGTGCCCGTGGCGGAGCCGCTGGCATTGCCAACGATCAGCGTGACGCCGCTGGCCAGCGTCGTGCCGCCCGTGTAGGTGTTCGCGCCGGACAGGACGATTGCCCCGCTGCCCGAGCCGGTCACGGCGACGGTGGCGCTGCTGTCGGCGGCGGTTTGCGCCTGGATTGTGTAGGTGTTGGTCAGCGTCAGCGCGTGCGCGCCGCTGACCACGCCGCTCACGGTCAGGGCGCTGGCAGAGACGTTGCCCCAGGTCTGGTCGTCGCCCAGGGCGACGCGCGACGAGATCGTGTGCGCGCCGGTGCCACTCTGGACGGTGACGCCGCCGACCCCGAGCGTGAGCAGATTGCTCCCGCCGACCGTGACCGAGCCCGTGGCCCCGGCGGCAAAGTTCACGCCGCGGACGGCCAGGTCTTGCCCGAGCGTCGTCGCCAGCGCGGCGGAATTGTTGTTGAAATAAACGTCGGTGGCGGCGGCGAGCGCAGTTTGCCGGGGGACCGTGCGCTGGTAGTTCTGGGCGAAGTTCGTGGCGTTGCCCGCCGTGACCGTGCTCCACTGGCCGTCCTGGCCGCCAGTCCAGAAGGCCGAACCGAAAGCCAGCGCGTTGAAAAAGACGTTGCCCTCGACGGGATAACCCGCCAGCGAGGGATGCGTCAGGTCCGGGCCGAGCAGCGCGATACTGTCGTTGGGCGTCACCGCGCCCCAGATGTCCACGAAGGAAGTGTGGTGGCCCGCCAGCACATGGTTATAAACCACGCCCTGGATGCGCGGGTTGAACTCGGCGTCGATGTACGCACCCGCGTCGGGGCGATAGAAGATGCTGCCGACGAGCACGTGGGCGTTGGGCCGCAGGGTCGCCGCGATGCTCGTGACCACGGCGTCCACCCGGTTGACGGGCCCGGTCGTCTCGGAATGGTTGTAAACGTAATCGTTGGTGCCGACGCTCAGCAGCACGTAGTCGGGGTCCACGCCGTTGCCCGGCGCGAGCCAGAAGCCGCCGTTGTTGTCACCCGTGCCAGGGTTCGCGTTGAGATTCTTGATGAGATCGCTGCTGGTGTAGCCCGAGTGGCCCTCGTTGCGGATCTGGTCCGCGCCGATGCACACGTCGTAACCCGCCGCCGAAGTGTTCGGGATGGGGATCGTCTGGCTGCCGAGGAAGTTCGGCGTGAAGCGACCGTCGTTGACCAGGGCCTGGTAGAGTTGGCTGCGGTAGCCGCAACCGGTCAGCGCCGGGTCGCCGCCGAAGCCGCGCGTGCTCGACGAACCCAGCGGCATGAGGTTGATGACCGGGGCCGTGGCGGGGGTGACCACCACTTTTTCGGCGGTGGCGGAGTTTTGCAGCGTCAGCTTGTAGAAGACGCCGCCAACCTGTTTGATCTGGGTTTGGGCGGGTGCCAGGATCGTCGTGCCGCCGTCGAACTGGAAGTTGCCCGTCAGCCCGCCCGCGGGCGCGCTGACGAGCGTGTAGGTGCCCGGCGTCAGACTGCTGCCAGTGGTCAGGCGAACGTTGTTCGTGCCGCTGACCGAAAGGACGCCGCTCTGGATGACGAACTGGTCCGCGGTACCGCTGCCCAGGTCCAGCCCGAGGCCGCCGCCCTGCAGGGTCAGCGCGGGTTGCCCCGCCCCGGGGTTGATCATGAAGGTGTTGATCGTCGCGGCGTTGGTCGAGCCGATGTCGAGCATTCCACCCGTAAGCGAAAACGATTTACTGGCCAGCGAACCGGTCAGGCGCAGCACGCCGCCGTTCACCTTGGTCGGGCCGCTGTAGGTATTGGCGGCGGAGAGCAGGAGAGTGCCCACGCCGGTCTTGGTCAGGCTGCCCGTTCCACTGATCGCGCCGTGCAGTTCGCTCACGTAGGTCCACAGATTGACGGGCGTGTCCACGGTGAAGGTGCCCGTCGTGGCGTTGTCCACGACCGGGGCGTCCACGCCGTTGCCTCCGGCAGTGTCGATCCAGTTGCCCCCGGCGGCGTTGATTTGGATACGCCGGTTGACGTAAAAATACCCGGCACCCGACTTGGCCACCGTGTTCTGCATCGTGCCGTTGTCGAGGGTCAGGAAGGTCGAAACCGCCGAGGGTGCCGCCCCTAGGTTGTTGCCGGAGGCAAAAGCCAGCGTGCTGCCCCCGGTGATGGTCCAGGCGGCGGGGCTGGCACCAGTGCCCAGGGAGGTGGTGGTGACGCTGAGTTCCAGAGCCCCCCCGCCCGAGACGGTGAGGCGGACGCCAGCCGCGCCAGACAGCGTGAGGTTGGCACCCAGTTTGGCCCGGACGCCGCTGGCCAGCGTGAAAGTCGTCGGCGACCCCGTCAGCGTCAGGTTGGCGGCGGCGGGGTTGGAAAGCGTGTAACCGTTGGTGTTGAAGGTCAGGCCACTCGCCGTCTGCGCGCCCACGGTGACGGTGCCCGCCGTCCCGCCGAAGACGGCGGTGTTGCCGCTGACCCACGCCGCTGCCGAGTCCCAATTGTTGCTATTCCAGGTACCAGTTCCGCCCCCGGCCCCGGCGGGGTTCCAGGTTTGGTTGGTGGCGTACGCCGTAGGGAGAGCGCCAGTCAGGAAGGCCAACACCGGAAAACATAGAGTATGAAGAAATTTGTTCATAGGGGGGAGACGCTCGGTAAGCAGCAAACAATTTGGTACATATCAGCCGTTTCCACTGGTCCACAGCTGAAACTCGGTCACGGCAACCCGTCGAATCAGGACGGACGAAGTTGCATTCGCGCGCCGTCAAATTTAGCCAGGCGAAGATAGTCCTTCGGTTTGGAATCTATTCCATCCGTCACGAGATCGACCATTTTTGACCCAGCATGAACCTGGTCAAAACAAAAAATGGGATAATTCTGCAGCGGATGAAACTTTTCCCGTGACAGAAACGGTGAAATTTGGGACAAATCAAAGTTGATCAATTACAAACGATGTCGATTTGGTATCGACCAAGGGTAATGATCCCCTCCTTAACCCCTTAGCAAAACTCCGTATGAAACTGAAAACCCTCCTCAGTATCGGTCTGCTTACCCCCCTGTGCCTGCATGCGCAGTTATTCTCTCCCGTCGCGGTCTCCGGCTTCAACGCGGACATGATCGTCGGCACGGGTGAAACCACTGGTGCCAATCAAAACGCGACGACCCAGACCCTCGATGGCAACAATGTCGGCGACACCTTCTACTCGTTGGGGTACAACACAGCGGCACCGACCACCGGGTTGCCAACGAACATCACGGTCCCTGCGGCCCAGGGCAGCGGCGCGTTCATGCTCCAGGCCTCCGTTGGGAACAATGCGCTTTACAACACCGGCAGCCTGACCCTGACCACTCCGGCCCGGTTTACCTCGCTCGCCGTCCTCGGTGCCAGCGGCAATTCCAGCAGTGCCACGACTCTTACGATCACGGTCAGCTACGCCAACGGCAGCACGCAAACGTTCGGCCCGGGCTTGTTTGCCGTGCAAGACTGGTTCAACAACACCAACGGCCTCGTTTATACCACGAACGGTCGCGTCAACGTTGGCACCGGCAGCCTTGACAACGTCAACAGCGGCAACCCTCGAGTGTATGATTCCATCCTCACGTTGAACAACACGACGAGTAACGTGACGTCGATCTTTGTCAGTGCCGCCGGCGTGCCCAACGCGGCCATCTTCGCGGTCAGCGGGGTGGCCGTACCGGAGCCTTCGACCTATGTCTTGTTGGGAACGGCGGCTTTGGGCGGGCTGATGTTCTTCCGCCGCCGCTCGGTTGCCTGACGCCAACGCTTCCCGGTTGCAGCCGTTTTCGAAAGGATCGGGCACTGATGGGTTGGGCGACCGCATCGCGATTATTTCGTGGTGCCCGGAGGTTGCCATCCCTCACTCCTTCAACTTTTGGAAACGGCTGACTCCGTTTAATGAGTGATGCAGGCCTCTCATGACCTTCCCCAGACAAACTGCATAGATGATGGTGCGGGCAGTTCTGCCGCGCGGTTAAGCGACACGTGCGGTAGTGAGTGGATCGAAAAAATGTACCGTCGCGCGGTCGAGCCACAGGGTGAGTCGATGGCCGACCCGACCGAAATCCGTCGTGTTTTGAGCACGGCAGACTAGAAGATGCCACCCGGTTTGCAGATAGACGCTGGTTTCCGCGCCCAGTGATTCCACGAAATCGACGACCCCTTTGACGCTCGCCTCGCCCGCCACGGGGGCTCCTGGGTTCGGCGTAAGGTGTTCAGGCCGCACGCCCAACGTGAGTTCTCTCCCCACGTAGGGTTGCAGCGTGGGACGCTCGGCCACGCTATAATTCACTTCGAGCGTCCCGTTCCCTGCTTCCCGAAAAACAAGTCGGTCCCCGCATTGGGTAAGTTGGCCAACGATGAAGTTCATCGGTGGACTGCCCAGAAATCCGGCCACGAAGAGGTTGCGAGGCTCGCGGTAAAGCGTCAACGGCGCGGCATGTTGCTGGAGATCACCGTCCGCGAGCACCGCGATCCGGTCGCCCATCGTCATGGCTTCGACCTGATCGTGAGTCACGTAGATCATCGTGGCCTGTAGGCGCTGGTGGAGTTTCGCCAACTCTGCGCGAGTCTGCACGCGCATCTTGGCGTCGAGGTTGGAAAGGGGCTCGTCAAAGAGAAACACTTTCGGCTGACGCACAATGGCACGGCCTAAGGCGACGCGCTGGCGCTGCCCACCAGAAAGCTGTCGGGGCCTACGGT
The DNA here is from genome assembly GCA_964242205.1 of uncultured Chthoniobacterales bacterium. Classification (GTDB taxonomy): domain Bacteria; phylum Verrucomicrobiota; class Verrucomicrobiia; order Chthoniobacterales; family SZAS-18; genus CAHJWO01. The sequence goes on along the minus strand of CAXTBX010000016.1, from coordinate 44,144 downwards.
CGAGCAACGCGCCGATATCCAAGATTTCCGCTGCCAAGCCCACCCGCTTCCCGACCTCGCTCCGACCGTAGCCGCGCATTTTCAGTCCGAAAGCCAGATTGTCGAACACGCTCATGTGCGGATAGAGCGCGTAGTTTTGGAACACCATGGCGATGTCCCGATCCTTGGGGGGCACATTGTTGACGGATCGTCCGTCGATGAAGATGTCGCCACGGCTGACTTCTTCCAGCCCCGCGATCATCCGCAAGGTCGTGCTCTTGCCGCAGCCCGACGGGCCGACAAGCACGAGAAACTCGCGATCGGCCACCTCCAGGCTAACGTCGCGCACCGCTGTGATCTCCTGGCCACTTGCATCCTGATAAATTTTGGAAAGATGCTGAAGGCTGACCTGAGCCATGCCGAAAAAGGTGCAGGATTAACAACCGAAACAGGCAGATAAGAACTTTCGGGACCGCGTGCCAACGCTCTTCTCTTGCCCGAAGCAGTAGTGCTCGGTCACCCTTCTATCGAGGCGCCCTGGCTCCATCCTTCATGGGCGGAATGCCTGGACGCGTCCGTCAAGCGGTTCTACACGGACGGTGTAGTAATTCACAGGCACGTCGTCGCTCCCCGTATCCGGGCGGTTTGCGTCAACCAGCGTCACGAACCACCCGCCGGACGGTGTGGCGGCGGTGGGGTCGAGATCGGTCGACCCGTTGGGCAAAAATTGAAACCCGACGTAATTGCATTCCTGGCCGTTGTAAGCGGCAAGTTTTTCTTTGCCGCTAACGGTTGGAGCCGCGTCTGACGGAGGCGAAAGCAAGGTGGAAAACTTGTGCTTGGTATCCACCTTGCAGATCACACCTTGGCGGAACGTTTCGAGCTTGGTAAGCGGCCTGGCTTGGCCATCCTCGTCCAACCGGAAGGACTGGATCGCGCTATAGCTGACATCTCCACCCGTGCTGGTGGCAGGCAACTGGTAAAAACGCACCTGCACCGGGCGACTGCTGGTGAGCGCGTTTTGCCGGGCGAGTACGATCTGGTCGCCGAGCAATTCACCGGACTGCGTCAAGCCGTTGCCACGCAGGATCTGCGTTGCGGCGGGCGCGACGATGGCCAGCCTGCTTCCCATCACGCCCATCACCGCCAACATTTCCACGAGCGTGAAAGGAAGAGTACAGCGGGCCCGCGTCCAGCGGGCTTCGACGGTGTGAGACAAGCGATGCATGGCGGGTAGGGCAGGAGGTCAGAATTGTTTCACCCCGATGGTGTGAAATTTGTAGAAATTGCTGATGGGCGTCGCGTTTAGGCCCGCTTTGGCGTAATCCGGGAAGTCCTGGGTGGGATCGCTGCTGCCGGTCGTTTTGACGTTTGGATCCACATAACGCTCGATCTGGTAAGATCCACGGTACTCCGCCGTCACCGTATCCTTGAAACCGCTACCGGTTTCGGTGGGATCGACAAACGTATCGACGGCGGTGGACGCAGACTTCTTCAGGGTCTGAACACGGACATGGACGGTGAACGTGTTGGATTTGGTGGTCAGCCGTGGATAGAGGTCGCCGTACGGTTCTTCACGGACGTTGTCACCCGTGAGTCTGCTCTTGTTCCAGAAAGACTGCATCCTGGTGTAGTCAAGAATGTCACCCGCCACGGAATCATCGTATTGCTGAGATTGTCCGTTGGTCGGAAACCTCTTCGGTACCAGCGGCACGCTGCAAATTTCCGAAGCCGAACGGAAGATGTCTCCGCTGTCGAAGCGGTCTTCGAACCCCTTCAAGGTGCCCGTCCTGTCGTCGGCGTTGATGCTGTAGCGGTATTGGTGGCTCGTGCCGGTGTGCGATTTGTAGTTCGTCAACGCGTCAAGGGAGTTGGGGATCGCCATCATCGTGGTGCTCTTGAGCGCTCCCCGCAAAGCGGTGGACCGCTTGATGTAGGTGAACGGCGCGATCTGATAATTCATGTTCACCTTGCCCTGCGTCGAGAGAGGCTCGCTGAGCGCGTAAGGCTCCACGATGGGCATGGTGAACAGATCGAGGAGAAAATGGTCCGGGACCGTGTTGTAAGGCGGGGCGGGCGGCGCGAAAGGCAGGCTGGAAGACCCGCTGGAAACGCCGAAGCCCGGGTGCTGGAAATTCCCGCCCGCAGAGGGAAAGGGACAGAAAAGCAGCGTCTGCCAAGGCTTGACCACAGGAGCCGTCTGACTGGACGCGCCAGGGTCGATGCCGGTGGGCAACGAGCCAAACATCACCGCAGAAGAAATTTGCCGGTTGGGCGAGTAGGTTTTGCCGTTGTCCCCGTTGGCGAAACTACGCGTGTAGTAGATCGAGGTGGCGCGTCCGCTGATGGTGTAGCCACCGGGATTAGGAGCAACCAAGCCAGCGACCGTCTCGTCCGGTTTGTTGATGTAGGGACCGTCTTCCAAGCTGCCTTGACCGGTATCCCAATCGCCATCGTACAAACTGCCGTCTCTCCCCGTCAGTTTGGCCCCGTCCAACCCCACCGGCACGGCCGGGAATGCTTCCGCACCGTAGGGGGGCGTCTTGTCCGCGAAAAAGGTGGGCAAACCGGCCACCAGCGACCCCATGTAGACCGGCTTGCGGGCCGCCAGGGCCGGCGCGCCGGGGACCAGGAAATTGTTGGGGAAAGTGACACCGCTGTAATTGTACCAGCCGTATCCCCCCCAACCCGAGTTGCTGCCGGCACGCAGGCTGTGGGCGAACCGCCAGTTGCTATCCACCACCGACCGGTCGCTGGGATCAACCGGCGAGACCTTGCTGGTCATCCGGTTGGGGTAATTATAGAAAGGATGCGGCCTGAAGTATTTGCTCGGAACATTGCGCAGGCCCGCGATGACGCGAAGGTCTCCTTTGCTGGCCGTCAGTGCATCGACGACGACAGAGCGTACCACGTCGTTCTTCGCGATTAATGTCCTGGTGCCAAAGATGGTGTCAGGCTCGTCAGCCTGGCCATCATTGGTACCTAGCCGATTTTTTAGGATCGTGCCTACCGGATTCAGGTCGGTAGGCGTTACAAAAGCCTCCGGCTTGGGCAGGGGCAGCTCGGGAGACCCGGGAAATTCCATCTGGAGGGTCTGGATCAATTCACCCGAAGTCCCCGTCTCCGGTTCCGGCCAAGTGTAAATTTTGATGGTGATAGTCTTGGTTCCATCCGGATTGAGATTAAAGCCGCCCGCATTCAGGGGCAGGTTGCCCGGGTTACCCGGGCTGTTTCCCGGCTGATTGACCAGAGGGTAGTAACCCTTGGCGACAATGTTGGGCAAGCCTGGCGGCGGGGGGTAAAACGTCTTCAAGGTGTTACCAAGGGGCCCTCTGAATAAACACGACGTGTCCATGCCAACGTATTCCGTATTATTGCCGAGGGCAGAGAAGCCGACCGATACCTCCACGTAGTTCGAGGCACTAGCGGGCATCCCCAGCGGGATGGTGTCGGTCGGGCCGGTTTCACCGTTGGCATAGGTAGGCGAGATGGTAAATTTGTCCAAACCCAGCACCTCGACCCTGACGTGGGGTGCCAGCGACGTGAAACCAGGAGACGGGCAGAACATCTGCAGCAAAAGCATGGCACCAAACTTGGTGGTAGTTTCCGTGCCGGTTAAATTGCTGACGCGGAAAATGTCGAGGGCTGCCTCGGTGATGGTGCAAGACCGGCCAAAGCCCTTGGTGCCGGCAGCAGCGCCGGAAGCAGGCATCAAGGGCATCACCTGCCCTTCCGGCGTGTACTTGTAGCTGCCCGCAGGGATTTCTCCGATGTTGACGCCCGAGCGCGACAGGTCCACCATCTCGGTCAGGATCTGGTTGGTCGCGGCACCGTACTTGGCAGCAAAGCTGCCACCCAGGCCCGGGACGGCAGTACTGGTCATGGTCTGCAGGTATTGGTAGAGTTGGTCGTTGCGCGCCCCCGAGGGATTCGACAGATCAAAATCCAGCGTCGGGCTGTAGGCGCTCGCAACCTGATCCTGGACGGTGCTCAACCGCTGGAAGGAGTAGAGATTGCCCGAACCGCTCGGGATGGTGGCACAAAACGCCAGCAGATTTTCTTTCGAGGTCCGGGCGGTCGGCTTTGCCTGGAGTGGCCAGAGCGAAATCCTGGGGGTGTTGAAGAGGGTCACCTCGGGGGCACGGTTGCTCGCCGTCAGGAAAAACCGGGTGGCTTCCAACAATTTCGGCGTGAGTTTGTCTCCCGCCGTGTTTCTGGCCACCCGGGTGAGGCCACTGCTAGTATTGGTGATCCGCGTGTTGAACATCAACTCATCCACGGAAGTGTACAGGCGATCCGCGTCGTAAACCACTCCGTACCCGTTGCCGCTGTTCTTGTCAGACGGCTGCGTGCCTCCCGCCGATCCGTTGGTCTGCGCCTCCGACAAACGCGGTGCCAGGTCAAAGTAAGGCAGCAGTTGGCCGTAGTTGCTGCGGGTCAGCCAGTCGGGAACGGGCCAGATCGAGTTGAACACCGGGCTCAGGCAGGTCTTGGCCGGGTGGCCCGAAAACATCTGGAACTCGTTCTGAGCCGGGATGTTCAAAGAGTAAGCGACTTCCGTGTCATTCTTGGCCCGGGGACGACTCCACAACGACCCTTCCGAGGCGGTGTTGATGTTCAATTTGCAGGTGTCGTCATCGGTCCAGTAAGCGACGCGCCCGATCACCGGATTGGCCTTGGATGCGCCCGTGATTTTGCCGGTCTGCGAGTCGCGCGGCTGGAGTTGCCCGTTTTGCAGCGCGTAGAGCCACCGCACCGGCATCGGAACCGGGTTGTTGTTGGAACCGATGCGCAAATTCGAGTTGTAGGTCGCAGGCTTTGCGACGGAGAAACCCTCGACGTCCGGCACGCCGTCGCCGTCCGCATCGTAGACGAGTTGCCCGGCATTATTGGCGGGGGCAACCAAGTTATTGCCGTCGACGATGGGAAACCGCGCGCTGTATTTCGTCGGACTGGTGCCGTTCGGATCGGTGATAGTGCCGTCGGGGTCGATCACGATGGAAGGGCTATTCAGGTCCACGAAATCACCGGGCGTCTTGTTCCAGTTCTCCGGAATCTCCTTGGAAAGATCAACCGGCTCCGTCGTGATCTGGGAAGCATCCGTGGAATACAGCTTGTAGGCGGTCCCCAGCCTTCCCTGCTTATTATAGGTGCGGATCATGCCGGGCTGGGAAGCCCAGGCCAGGATGTTGCCCCCCGTCCCGCCTTGCGTGGCTGCCCGGATCTGCCCCTCTACCACGTTGACCGCCGAATCGGCCAACAGCCGAACCCGCATTTCGTCGGAATAGCTCTTGGAACTCGTCAGGTCCGTCGTGGCGTTCATGAAGAAAGCGATGACAACCGCCGTGAGCAAAACCAGGATGCTCAACACCAGGACCAAGGCGACGCCGGATTGGTCGCGCCGATCCGCACAGAAAGAGTTATTTATCACGGAATTGGGGGAATTTAGGATGTCACTTCGTTTCGCTCCACTTCGCGCCTGGCAGGCTCACGTCCGATACAAAAGTGTGGTAGGTTAGACGACTGTCCTGAAGGCTTTTTTCGAGTGAGGCCACGTCAGCGTCGTATCTCAACACATCGGTAAAGAGCGTGCTGCCAACCAGCGCCGGAGGAGTTGACCCGTTCTGGTTCGCCAGACGCGTGGCGGAATCCGCGTCGATGGCGACCAGGGTCACCTGCACGAGCGGCGGGAGTTGGTTTTTGGACAATCGGTTGAGAGGAGTGGTACTGCTACCGGACGAGTAGTATTTCTTGGTGTCGTAAGCGTAGTTCGGAGCGATCTCGGTTGGATCTGCGGAGCTTGGCGCCGTGGAGTCTGGCACGGGGTTGGCTACCTTGGGCCTCACCACCAATGCAATGATGTTGTCCGCCACGACGAACACCGGCGGGATGGACGCCGCGCTGCCGTTGGCCTGCGCCTTGGGATCAACCGCCAAGGAGAACCAGGAATCCGGGGTGGCGTAGTTGTCGGAGGAGTAAATACTGAGATTCTGCGAGGGCTGGTTAAGTTCCATCAGCCGATAACGCCAGGCTGTCCCCGGCTGAGTGATGAATTTGGGCACTCTGCCCAAATTTTTATCGTTCCCGTCGGCAAACTCGATGTAATAGCCGACGGCGTTGAGCACACGGGTGAGGTTTTTGAAATCGTTCGTGGTGGAATTCACATCGGACACGTGCCCGATCGGACATTGGAAAAAAATCGAGTGCGTGGGCCGGGACCCCGTCGCCCGGCCCGCAGGCGGGGGAATCAACGGCTGGCTGTCGCCGAGGTTACTCCCCTCGCTGAAACCGCAGACAAATTGCAGATCGGAGGCCCGGTCATAGGTTTTCGGCTGAAAACCAACCACCGCGTTGTAGAAAGCGTTCGGATCGTTCGGAGAATTTCTCTGGGCTCTGCGAATCACGTCCGACCGGCTGTTGCCGCCGTTGTCGTAGTAATCGAAGTACGTGTTGAGCGTCGCCTGATTGAGGTTGGAGGTCACCCGCTCGAAAGCGTTGCGCGCTTGTTGGAACGCCCCGATCCGCGCCCGCGAACCGCGCCAAATTTTGTTGGCCTGGTTGGTCATCCCGACCATGACGAGGACCAGGACCATCACCACCACCATCGCGGCCAGCAATTCCACCAAGGTGAAAGCGGCGGCGGTCCGCTCAGCCACGCCTCGCCTCGCCGTCAAGATCTGTAGTCGTGTGGCCATCTTTAGCTGCCGTTGTTAGCGAGATGCACGGGGATCGTGAGCGCGCGGGACTGCAGATTTGCCGGAAGATCGGTGTCGGTCGGAGTCCCTTGCAGTTGGTGCCCCGGATCGTTGACGATGCGGATTCTCATCGCGGCGACGTTGGCGCTGTTGAGCAGCGGCATCGCAGGATCGTCCGCCAGGGGCGGGAAGATGTTCGCCGCGTAGATCGCGGCGGCGGGCACCACGCTGTTCGTCACCTTGAGCGGCTGCCCTTCGTTGTCGAAATAGTAGTAGCCGTTGGCGAGCCTGGAGTAATTCGAATAGTCAGACTGATGAACCATGCCAGCGAGCCGTTGGGCAATCTGCGCACTCATCGTCAGATCGGAGGCATCGTGGGAGATCCGCAAGCCAATCGGCAGCATGCCCACGAGTGGTACGAGGGCAAAAGCCACAATGCCGAGAGCGAGGGCGGTTTCCACCAATGTAAAGGCTCGGCATTTTTTCCTGGCTGCGCCGCGGGGACGCGACAGGCCGATGAGAGCAGGAGTAACGGGGGGGCAACTCATGGGGGACAGTTCTCTGAGGGGGTCTCTTGCGAGCGCCCGTGCCTTGGCGAGGAAATTCTGGGGGTTCCGTCTACAAAGGATGTTCCCCGGGCGGGAAACTGGGCGTGCAGGTATTGATATATATTATAATTACAATGACAAGCATTTTTTAATGTTTCGTCATCTTTTACGCCGCCAAACGCCGGATTGGGCTGGGCGAAGTAATCACATTGTCCCGACACGCCGACCCCGGCCAAAGGCCTTTAGCGGCCGGAGGCTGACGGCGAAGTCACGGCATTTACCGACAGCCAAGGAGCGCTTTCCTCCTCTGCCACGGGAGGAGTCTGCCCCTCGGGGCGCGTCGTCCGCGTCCGGGTCACGTGAAAGATCGGCAGGATCGGATTGCCCGCCCCGTCCTTGCGGTATTCATGACCGCTTTCCTCCAGCAGCAGGCTGGCGTGGAATTTGCCGCCCGGAGCCTCGCCAATGACGATGTCAATCGGGTACGACTGCCCCGCTGTCACCGTGAATTCGTTGCCCTCGCCGCAGCCCTTGAACCAGCCGCCCCGCGGCTCCGGCGCGAACTCGTCGTACCAAAAGTAGCGCCCCGGGACGCGGCCCGTCGGCGAGAGAAACCCGCAGTCGAGCACGACCTGATTGTTGAAACGCACCACCAGCACGTCGTCCCCCACCCCCACGAACCGGAACCTGCCGCTGGCCGGCGCCAGAACCCGGCCCTTGTAATGCACGCACCAGTGGCCTGGCTGCACCTTGTTCGCCAAGTCGAAGGCGCGCGGCCCCTCGTCGGCGTTGATGACGGGGATCAATAGTTGCGTGATATAGAGCGGGTTCGGCCCCTTGAAATAGCGAGTCATCACGCCGGGATTCATGCCCCCGGCGACGAAATTCTTGAGCGCCGTAGCGTACTCGTCCTGGGTGATGTTCGTCGGTTGGCCCTGCGGGCTCTGCTTGAGGTCGTAGAAAGTGCCCACGAGACCCTGCGAAGCGGTGCGCAGGCCGAACACGTTCAGCCCCCCGCCGCCGCCCCCTCCCCCGCCGCCGCCGGAGCCGCTGCCGAAGCCACCCAGCCCCGCGCCGGTCCCGCTCATGCCCGCCATGGTCAGCGGCACCGCTGCCGCGTCCATTTTGGGCATGGACGGAACGACGGGCAGCGCAACTTTGGTCAAGCCGGTGGTCGTCACACGTTTGGCGTTGGGCGGCGCGCCGCCGTGCTGGCGCTGCTTGGCCATGCTCACCTTGTGTTCCAACGAGCGGGTGGACGCATTGGGGCCCGCCGGGCCGGGTGCCTTGAAGTCGGGTTTCTTCTTGGCCGTGAAGGTCGCCACGATCAGATAAGCCGCCAGGACGCCGAAGAGCACGTGGCCCAGGATGGACAGCGTCAGAAAGTTCCAGCCCCAACGCCGCCAGTGGTACCAGGGCCACACGTTCTGAGATGTTGACGGCGCCGCCGCGCCGGAGGGATGCATGGGGGGGAGGTCCATCGTTTGCGAATTATCTTAACCCTTAGCGGAAGGGTGCCAGCGTTGCATCGAAAATTTTGGCCTCCGTTGCCTGCCCACATAGAACTCAGTTTTTCGCCGCTCCCGTGGCGGGATGGTCCACCGGCTCGGTGAAGGTTGCTTCCAGCCGCAACGTGGTCTTCTGCCGCAAATCCCGCGACGACGCGCCAACCTCGATTTCATAATTCCCGGCGTCGGCTTTCCACTGGTGGCCAGCCTCGTCGAAGTACGCCAGGTCGCGCGCCCGCAACGGCAGTCGCACGGTTTGCGTTTCGCCAAGTTTGAGCGCTATTTTGGCGAAACCCTTCAGCTCGCGCACGGGCCGGTCAGCCTGCGGGTCCACGGTATGGACGTAAAGTTGCACGACCTCTTCGCCCGCGCGCGTCCCGGTGTTGGTCACTTCCACGGTAGCTTCCGCCTCGCCGCCGGGCGCGAGCCCCGCCTGCCCGCATTGCAAATTCCGGTAGGCAAACGTCGTGTAGGACAGCCCGAAGCCGAAGGGAAAGAGCGGCTCGATGCCCCGTTTGTCGAAATGCCGGTAGCCGACGTAGATGCCCTCGTCGTAGTGGACCTGCGCGTGCTGGCCGGGGAAGTTCGGCGCGTCGGGGTAATCGGCGCGCCGCGCGCCCAGCGTGTCGGGCAGTTTGCCGGAGGGGTTCACGTCGCCGAAGATCACGTCGGCAAGCGCGGCTCCGCCCTCCTGGCCGGGCAGCCACGCCTCGATCAGGCCGGGCACGCGCTCCAGCCAGTCCTGGATCGTCACCGGCGTGCCGTTGTTGAGCACGACCACCGTGCGCGGGTTGGCGGCGGCGATGGCGCGGATGAGGTCGGCCTGCTGGCCGGGCAGGTCCATCGACGGACGGTCGTTGCCCTCGCTTTCCTGCCGCTGGGTGGAGACGCAAACCACGGCGGCATCGGAGTTCTTCGCCGCCTCGACCGCCGCCCCGTAAGGCTCCTGGCCTGGCAGACGCCAGGAGAGCTGCGCGCAGGAGTCGCCGCCGCCCTGGTAGAACTCGGCGCGAATGGCGTAGGTCTTGCCCGCTTCGAGTGTGACCGCCGCCGTTTTCCGCCCGTTGGGGTGGTTCCACTCGTCGATCACAGCCTTGTCGTCGAGGAACAGGCGGTAGCCGTCGTCGCCGATGAAGGTGAAAACGTACTCGCCCGCGACCGGCGCGAGCAACTGACCACTCCAGCGCGCGCTGTAATGCTCGCGCGGGATGCCGGGGGCAGGTGCGCCAACGTCGAGGAGGTTAATTTCGTTTTCGAGCCGCGTGACCTCCGGCGCGCCTTCGAGACGCTCGTTGCGGAAGTATTCCGCGCGGAAGCCGCGCCCCGTTTGTCCGGCGGGGGGAGTGACCGCGTCGCCGGTGATCGGTTCGCCGCCCGTGCGCCCGGCGGCGTAGCGCAGGGTTGCCTCGGGGCCGAGCCGGGCGCGCAGGCCGTCCACGAGTTCCGTCGTGCGCAACGGATAGACCACCGGACTACCGAGCGCGCCGTACTGCAAACGTCGCGCCGGCTCGCCGATCACGGCCAGCGAGCGGATCTTCTGACGGTCGAGCGGCAGAACCCCATCCTGATTTTTCAAGAGGACCACGCCCTTGGCGGCGGCTTCGTAAGCCACCTGCCGGTGGGCGTCAGAGTTGACCTGCCAGGGATCGGGCACGACGGGCTTGCCGTCGAGCAGCCCGACGCGCGCCGCCGTCCGCAGGTAGCGATGCACCGCATCGTCCACCGCCGCCTGGGTGACGCTGCCGTCCGCCAGGGCCGCGTGCAGCCGGTCGAGCTTGGTCCACTTGTGGTCGGGCATCTCCAGGTCGTTGCCCGCCTCGACGCTGACCGGCCCATGGATGCCCCAGTCACTCGTCACCAAGCCGTCGAAACCCCAGCCGCGTTTGAGCACGTCGGTCAGCAAAAACCGGTTCGCGCTGCTGTTGGTGCCGTTGACCTTGTTGTAGCTGCTCATCACCAGCCACACACCACCCTCCTTCACGCCCGCCTCGAACGCTGGGAAATAGATTTCCCGCAACGCCCGCTCGCTCACGGTGACGTTCATGTTGAAGCGGTCATACTCGTGGTTGTTGCAGGCAAAATGCTTGATGCACGCCGCCACGCCCGTGCCCTGCATCCCCTGGATGTAGCCGACCGCCAGGCGCGCGGCCAGGAACGGGTCCTCGCTGAAATACTCGCCGTTGCGTCCGCCGAGCGGCGAACGGTGGATGTTGACCGCCGGGCCGAGTAACACCTGCGAGCCTGGCCCCTTATTGCGGGTTTCCTCGCCGATGGCCCGTGCCACTTGCCCGATTAGTTTGGGGTCCCAAGTCGAAGCCATCGCCACACCGGAGGGGAACGCCGTAGCCGGACCTTCGGTGGGGGGCAGGCCGCCGCGCGCGCCCTGCCCGGCGTCGATCATGTTGATGGCTGGCAGGGCGAGCCGGGGAACGGGCTGCGTGGGAAAGCCCGTGCCGCCGAGCAGGGAGAGTTTTTCGTCCGGGGTCAGCCGCCCGAAGAGGTCTTCCACGCGCGCCTCCAAAGCGGCCTTGGGGTCCTGGTAAACGGCGGTCTCCTGTGCGGCAGCCGACAAAGGACGCGCGAGGCTGGCCAGCGCAGGCAAAAGGAGTAAAATTCTAGCGGAGCGGAGGGGAAAGTTGATAGCCGACATGGGGGACATCGATTGATATCAATCTGCGAAGGAAAGTGGTATAAACCGTCTCCACCCGCTTCGCCAGCCTTAATCCAGGTCCTCATGCGCGCCACGCTCTGCCTGCTGTGTTTTCTCGCCGTCGCGCCGTTTTCGTGGGCTGCTCCCGCCGCGCCTTCGCCCGGCAACCTCCTGCTCGACGGCCCCGCCGAAGCCCTGGTCGGCAACGGGCGCGGCAGCGTGGTCATTGCCACGCCCTGGGGCTTCCGCTTTCACCGGGGCGCGGGTGGCGCGGGCACCTTGCGGTTGGCACGCGGGGGGCAGGCCGTGGACCTTCGCAAACTCGCGTGGAAAACCGCCGCCTTCCCGGGCGGCGTGGTGTTCACCCACGACGCGCCCGACGGCCACATCGCCGTTTTCCACACTGCCTTGCCCGACGATCCTTACGGTGTGCTCGTGCAGCTCGGGGGCGGCTTCGCCGGGGCGGCTGTCACCGTAGAGGGTGGCCCGAAACTCCTCGCCCACGACACCAATTTCTCAGAAACCGGCAAGATTGCCGCCGCCGACTTCGACGCCCTGCGCGCCGCCGTCCTCGCGCCGTATGCCGAGCGCGGCATGGTCCTGCACAGCCCCGACGCGCTACTCGACCAGACCGTGGGGTTCAACCAGTACCTCCTGGACCTTTCCTACAATGGCAGGATGGTTGTCTGCGAACTCTTTCGCTGGGCAGACATCTGGAGCCGCGACCTCGGCTCGGGCTTCGTGCCGGGCGCGCTGCGCACGGGCCGCGTCGAGCCCGCGCGACAGTGCATCGACGTGGACCTGGCGCGGCACGAAAAGGCCACCGCCCGCGCACTCAAAACCACTGGCGACGCCTCCCAGGGCGGCAGCGCCGAGGGCGTCTCCCACCTGACGAACGCCCTCTGGGACTATTACCTCGTCACCGGCGACCGGGCCTACCTCGCCCGGGTGGCCGAGGGCATCCGGCCCTGGGTGGAGGCGTGGCTGGCGCGGGATTACGCCGGACGCGGCCTCATCACCGACACAACCGATTGGATGGATCATTCGCGCTTCTTGACGAACCCCTTTGGCGCGAAAACGCTCTACGCCAATGCGCTGATGGTGCGCCTGCTCGACACCTTCCGCCGCATTGAGAACGAGCTTGGCCACGCTCCCGCCGCCGCGCGTTACGCCGCCGCGCGCGACCGTTTTAAGGCCGGGATCAACGGCCAGCTCTGGGATGAGAAGTTCGGCGCTTACGCGAACCTGCTCCTCGCCGGGCAGCGGGACGAACGCACCGCTTCCGCCGCCAATTCGCTGGCCATCCTCGCGGGCGTGGCCGACGCCGGACGCGCCACCCGCACGCTCGCTACCCTCAAGGAGAAGAATTGGCGGCCCGCCGGGACGCTGACGATCACCCCGCGCATGACCCTGGAGCCCGACAACGACCAGAACGAGACGATCTGGCCTTGGTGGGTGGCCTACGAGGCCACGGCGCGGTTTTGCCACGGCGACCCGGACGGCGGCCTGCGCCTGCTCGACAACTGCGCCGCGACGATCCGCGACCCCACGTACCCCGGCATGATGGCCGAAACGCTCACCGCCGACGGTCGCAGCCGGGGCGGGCGCGCCTTTGCCACCGCCGCCGGTTCCTTCCTGACCAGCGTTTACCAGGGCCTCTTCGGCGTCGAGATCCTCGCCGGGGGCATGCGCGAGGTGCGCGTCACCCCGCACCTGCCCGCCGCGTGGACCGATGCCTCGCTGCGCCTGCCCACGCCGGGCGGCTCGCTGGACATCGAGGTGCGCGGCGGCGTGCCGCACATCACGGTGCGCGACCCGAGGATTCAGGTCATCCACACCACCGCCGAAGCGTTCGTCAACGGCGCGGAGAAACAGGTTTGGCGGGAGCCTGAGCCCGGTGCCACCGCCATCCCAGTGTCCACGCCCGCCGCCCTACCGCCGCTGGCGATGCGCGAGGCGGCGGTCTTCAACGAACAGGGGCTCCCCTCACCGGACGGCATCCGTCTCGACGCCGCGCTGCCCCACGTGGGTTGGAGCGCGCTGGCTACGCTCGACGCCGACCGCCCGGCGGGCGCGCTGGTCGTGCGCGGTAACGCCCTGCCCTTCCTGACGCCCGACGGCGGCAAGACCCAGGATGCGCTGGACCGTTTCCTGAACCGCGGCGGCCAGTTGGTATTCGTCGGCGCGACGATGCGCGAACCGACCGCACGGGCCAACGGCGGCGACCCCGCCGGGATGCTCGGCAGCGAGGGCGGCGTGATCGAGTGGTACGCCCGGCGCGACGGTGCCTGGAAGCCGGTTCATCCCCGCACGGGCCAGCCCGAGCCCGCTCCCCGGCGCGACGGCACGGTGTACTGGGGCGACGGAGATTATTTTGGAGGTTGGGATGCGGCGCGCGGCTTGTTCGGGTTCGCGGACCGGGGCCGGGGGGTGCGAGCGGCAGAGGAAGCGTCCCCGGGGCCGGTGGTCGGGCGGGCCAACGCCGAGGTCCGGGCGGTGTTCACGGATTTCGCCGTGCGCTTGCCGTGGGTGTTCGAGCCGCTGGCGACGACGCACACGGAGCACAATTTCCTGATGCCGCCGCGCGGGGAGGATCTGCCCTGCGCCGTGCGCCTGCTCAACCGTGAAACGGGCGGCGAGATCGTCCTCATCGGCCAGGGAGCGGAGGCGGGCGTGGACCTCGCGCGCTGGCTGCGGCCCGCCGCTCGTTGAGGGCAAAAGTAGAGGCGGGGCTCCCGTTGCTTTGAACCAATGTTGCCCCGCTCTAAACTCACTCTTCTCCACCCATGAAAATCCTCGCTTCGCTGGCCGTCACCGTCGGGCTGCTGGCCGCCACCACCCTGCGCGCCGACTCACCCGCGCGTCCGCAACTCACCTTTGCCGACTCGCCCGAACTCCAGGCCACGGTCGGCGCGGCCCACGCGCTCGCGCTGGAAAACCTGCTCGACCAGAACATCGTGCGCGACGCCAAGCAGGATCACAACCGCAGCGGGCTATTCCGCGACCCGCCCGGTACCTTCATCCGCGCCGGGGGCGACTACCAGACGCCCTGGACGCGCGATGCTTCGATCAATTCCCTGAATGCCGCTTCCCTGCTCTGTCCGGCGGTGGCCGCCAACACACTCTGGGCAGTCTTGGAGCGGCGCGACGGCAAGCTCATTGTCCAGCAGGACAACCAGTGGTGGGATCAGGTCATCTGGATTCCCGCCGCTTGGAACCATTACCTCGTCACAGGCGACGCCGCGGTTCTCGCCCCGGCCTACGAGGTGGCCACCCAGACGCTCGCCGTGCGCCGCGCGAAGAATTTTGACGAAAAGTTCGGCCTCTTCGCCGGGCCGTCCTTCTTCAACGACGGCATCGCGGGCTATCCTCCGCCGCTGGGCGGATTTGGCGTCAAAAACAGTTTCGTGCTCGATCACTCCGGCACGGAGCGGATCATGGCGCTGAGCACGAACTGCGTCTACGTCGGAGCTTACCGCGCCGCCGCCAACTTGGCGCGCGAACTGGGCCGTCCGCCCGGGGAAGCGGCGGATTTTGACGCGCAGGCGGACGCACTCGCCGCCGCCATCAACGCCCGGCTCTGGGATGCCGACGCCAACACCTACGGCTATTTTCTGTACGGCAGCGGCGACCGGACCGGCACGCTCGAAAAATACCAGGAGGGCACGGGCCTCGCGTTTGCGATCCTCTTCGGCGTGGCCGACCCGGCGCGGGCGCGCGCCCTCGTCGCCGCAACGCACCGGGACCCACAGGGCATCCCGAGCATCTGGCCGCATTTTCCGGGGTACGACGACGCGCATCCCGCCCGGCACGGCGACATCGTCTGGCCGCTGGTCAACGGCCTGTGGGCGCACGCCGCCGCCACCGTCGGCGCAACCGACGTGGCGGCCCGCGAGATCGGCGGCGTGGCAAAGCTCGCGCTCGACGGCCACGATTTCCGCGAGATCT
Organism: uncultured Chthoniobacterales bacterium; assembly: GCA_964242205.1. Taxonomy (GTDB): domain Bacteria; phylum Verrucomicrobiota; class Verrucomicrobiia; order Chthoniobacterales; family SZAS-18; genus CAHJWO01. The sequence goes on along the minus strand of CAXTBX010000016.1, from coordinate 28,816 downwards.
ACGACGCCCGGACCGGGGCCGTCACCGGCGGTTGGCAGAACGGCGCTGAGTGGAATAGCTGCCAACACCAGACGTGGTCGGCCACCTCGTATCTGCGCGCGCTGTATCTGGGCGTGTTCGGCCTGCGGTTCGAGCGCGACGGTCTGCGGTTTGCCCCGCATCTGCCGGAGGGCTGGAGCGGGGTCACGCTCGCCGGACTGCCCTACCGGGGTGGGACGCTCGACCTCACGCTGACCGGCGGCGGTTCGACCGTGGCGGGCATGCGCCTCGACGGCAAACCCGTGCCGGATGCCCGCGTACCCGCCGCCGAAATGTCGGGGCGACATCGCCGGGTGGAAATCGCCCTAATGCCGTGACCCATCGGCGGCCTGCTCGACCACGGGCGCGATCAGCGCGGCCTTGGCGGCGTAGCCCGCGTCGGTGAGGTGCGTGTGGTCATTTGCCTGGAAATAAGCGGCGTTCTGCTCGTTGCCGTCCTTGCCGATGCGTTCGTCCGTCGTCACGTTCACGGTGAAGTCGGGTCGCGGACCTTTTTGGGTAAGTTTTCGCAGGGTATTGAGGGCCACGCGGCGCTGGTTGAACCCGCTAGGCGAGCCGAGGTTGCGCGCATAGACCGGGTGCCCGGCGGGGGTGTTGAACACGTCGATGACCTTGGCGTCGGCGCGGGCCGTGTGGCGGGCGGCCCAGTAGGTCTGAAGCCGGGCGTAAACGGTCTGCGCGGCCTGCGTGACCGTCATGGGCGGCTTGATCGAGCCGTCGATGCCGAAGTCGTTCGTGCCGCCCTCGATCACGACGACCGGGGGCCGCTCGGCGGGGGTGAGCAGCGTGTCCACGCGGCTGGCGGCGTCGGCGTTCATCTGGGTGACGGTGAAGCCGCTGCGGCCCAGGTTGAAGACGTGAAAGCGGTTGCCCAGTTTCTTCTGGAGCTGACCGGGGTAGGTGGTGGCCAGCGGGCTGGCCGTGCCGATGCCGACCGTGGCGTTCTCGCCGCGCGTGAGCGAGTCGCCGTCGCAGACGACCGCGGTCACGGGGTAGGTCTGGATGCTCGTCAAGGCGATGCGTCCCTGACCGGGCGAGATCATCCAGGGGACCACGCCGAAACTGCCCGTCGGGAACGAACCAAAGTTCAGAGGCAGGCTCAAAAAGCCGAGGATCTGGCCCGTGGTCTCGTCCGTGGCGCTGAAGGCCACGACTACGTCGGCGACGACGCGAGCCTCCAGCGCGACGGGGCGGCTTTCGTCGTAAGGGGTGGTCAGCGTGGCGGTGCCGCGCAGGGTCGATTCGCCATTGGCGCAGGAATACAGCAGCAGAGGCGTGTTGTTCTGCGGGGCGAAGTTGAGCAGCAGCCCGGAGCCGTCGCGCTGGGCGCGCAGGAGCAGGCCGACCGTCGCGTCCCCGGTGCGGTAGCGCGGGGGCAGGACGACACGCGCACCCTGGTCTCGCGCCTGTTCGGCGGGACCGGCGCGCAGCAGGAAGTCGCGCCGGAAGGCGTCGGTGCCGTCGTGCTCGGCGTCAGGCGTCAACTGCAAGAGACCGTCCTGACAGGTGGCGACCCCGCCGTGGACATCGGTAAAGCCGAGGTCGGCGAGGGAATGCCCGCCGTCGAAGTCGTTGCCGTGGGCGCGGCTGTTGTAAAGGAAGACCGGCGCGGGCGCGGCCCTCAATGAAGCCGACCACGCCAGACCTGCGAGCAACAACATACTGAGCAGCGTCATTTTCACCCCCATATGCTCCGTCATGAGACCACGTCGGGGACCATCAGCAACCCTGCGCCGGGTACGGGCACGAGGGCAAAGCTCGGCGGCGGCCCGCGCCGGGGTCGCCGCGAGCAGGAGGACGCCCGGCGCAGCAGTTCCGGCGAACCGCCGCGCGGTCGGGAATAGCACTGAAAACATGGGAGGGGGGACGACGGCCCGGCGCTGGATGGCCAGGGTCCGACGCATGATGCTGTGCAAAGCGACGCGGGTGGTCAAGGGCAAATCACGAATGGTGTACACCAAGGCTCGGCAAGTTTGCTTCCTCTGTGAATGCACGCTTGTCTGCCCACCTCTTCGTATATAAATCTCTCTGCGCCTGCCTGTTCTCCAGCCCATGAAATCCCCCCTTTTCCTGGCTGCCTTCGGCTTCATCGCCTACGGCCTGCCCTCGTTTCTCCACGCCGCGGACGCCCCGCTGCCGCCCGAGATCGAGCAGATCGAAAAACTCAACGTCGGCAAAGAGCCGCCCCACGCCACGCTGATGCCGTACGCCAGCGTCGCGCAGGCCCTGGCGGCCCGCCGTGCGGACTCACCGTTCGCGCGCTCGCTCAACGGCGACTGGCGATTCCACTGGGTCCCCCGCCCCGAGGGTCGGCCCGTCGATTTCTTCCGGCCCGAGTTCGATGTCAGCGCCTGGCAGACCATCCCCGTACCCTCCTGCTGGCAGATGCACGGCTACGGCACGCCGGAGTACACCAATTTCACTTACCCCTTCAAAAATGATCCGCCGCGCGTCATGGGCGAGCCGCCGCACGACTGGACGGCCTACCGAGAGCGCAACCCCGTGGGCAGCTACCGCCGGGACTTCGAGGTGCCCGCCGAGTGGCAGGGACGGCGCGTTTTCATCACCTTCGATGGGGTGGATTCCTGCCTGCTGCTGTGGGTCAACGGCCAGCGCGTCGGTTACAGCACCAACAGCCGCGCGCCCGCCGAGTTCGACCTGACCCGCTACCTCCGGCCGGGCAAGAACGTCCTCGCCGCCGAGGTGTACCGCTTCTGCGCGGGCAGCTACCTGGAGGACCAGGACATGTGGCGCATGAGCGGTATCTTCCGCAACGTCACGCTCTGGAGCACGCCGACCGTCCATGTCCGCGACTTCTCCGTCCAGCCCGATCTCGACGCGCAGTACCGCGACGGGACGCTACACGGCAGTGCCGCCGTCAAGAACTACGGCGACCAACCCGCCCCGGCATGCACGCTGCGCCTCCAGCTGCACGACGCCGCCGGGCAAGCCATTCCAGGCGCGGCGGCGTCCGTCCCCGTGCCCGCGCTGGCGGCGGGTGAGGAGAAGACGCTGACTTGGCAGGTCAAGGCGGCAAACCCACGGAAGTGGTCTGCCGAAATTCCCAACCTCTACACCAGCGTCCTGACACTGGAGGGCGCGGCGCCGGAAATCCTGTCCTGCCGCGTGGGTTTCCGCAAGATCGAGACCAAGGGTAACGTGTTTTGCCTCAACGGCGTGCCCGTCAAGCTGCTGGGCTTTAACCGGCACGAAAATGAGGCCGAAACCGGCCACACCGTCACCGAAGCCGACATGCTGCGCGATATCCGGCTGCTCAAGGGCTGCAACAGCAATCACGTCCGCACCTGCCACTATCAGGATGACCCGCGCTGGTACGAGCTTTGCGACGAATACGGCCTCTACCTCGTGGCCGAGGCGAATCTGGAGAGCCACGGTTCCGGCTGGAGCGCTCCCGGCTCGCTTTCCTACCGCCCCGAGTGGAAGGAGGCGCACGTCCAACGCCAACTCGACAACGTGGAGAGCAATAAGAACCACGCCAGCGCCGTCGTCTGGAGCCTGGGCAACGAGTCCGGCGGTGGGCCGAACTTCGACGTGGCTTTGAGCGTCGTGAAGGGGCTCGATCCCACGCGGCCCGCCCAGTACGAGGGCTTCCAGCACGGCGGCGGACCCGACACCCGCGGCGACCTCGTCGGCCAGATGTACACCGCGCCCGACTCCATGAAAAAGGCGCTGGCAAAACACGCCTGGGCCAAACCTTTCTATCTCACCGAATACGCGCACGCGATGAACAATTCCCTGGGCGGCCTCGCGGAGTATCTGGAGGTCATCAACGAATATCCCGGCGCAATGGGCGGCGCGATCTGGGAGTGGCAGGACCAGGCGCTCTGGAACCGGCGCGACCCGGCGCACCCGTTCCTGGCCTACGGCGGCGGGTTCGGCGACCAGCCCAATGACGGCGTGTTCATCCTCAAAGGCGGCGGCGTGTTCACCGACCGCACGCCCAACCCGAAGTATTTCGAGGTCAAGCACGGCTACCAATGGATCAAGACGGTCGCGCGCGACCTCGCCCACGGCGGGCTGACCGTGCGGAATAAATACGCCTTCACACCGCTCAGCCAGTTCCGCGCGAACTGGGCCCTGACCCGCGACGGCCTGCCCGCCGCCCACGGCGAACTGCCGCTGCCGGAGGTCGCGCCCGGCGACAGCGCCGAGTTGACCGTGCCGCTGCCGCCCGACGCGCTCGCCCAACCGGGCGAATACTTCCTGCACGTCGGCTATCGTTTCAAACAGGCTCCAGCCTGGCTGACGACGCCGGACACGGAGATCGCCACCGACCAATTTCCGCTCCCCCGCCCCGCCGGGATGGGCGTGGCCGTCGGTTGGGCGACCCCGGCCGCCGCCCCGCTCGTCGTCGCCGATGACGCGTCCCGCATCGCTGTCAGCGGCACGTCCGGCGGCGCGAAATTTCGCGCCGTGTTTGACCGCGCGAGCGGCGCGCTCTCCGAACTGGTTTACGGCGACGCATCCCTCCTCGCCCCCGGCACGGGCGGGCTGGCGCTGCACGCCTACCGTTCTCCCCACCGCAACGACGACGGCTGGACCGATGGCAACTGGAAGACCGCCGGGCTGGACGGTCTGACCATGCACCCGGCAGCGGTGGAGGTCGTCAAGGCCGAGACGCCGGGCGGAGCCGTACAGGTCCGGGTCAGCGGTTTCGCCGAGGGCAAGGGCGGCTCCGGGTTCGGGCAGGTGATCAATTACACGATCCATCCCGACGGTTCCATTGACGTGGGGGCGTCCGTGTTGCCCCGGGGCCGGCGCATCGTGCTGCCACGGTTGGGCCTGCGCATGCAACTCGACCCGGCGTTCGATCACCTGACCTACGTCGCGCGCGGCCCGCAGGAGAACTATCCCGACCGCCAGCTCGGCGCGGAGATCGCCCGCTACGCCAGCACGGTGCGCGCACAATTCACGCCCTACGTCGCCCCGATGGAATGCGGCAACCACAGCGACGCGCGCTGGTGCGCCCTGACGCGTGGCCCTCAGGGTCCCGGCCTGCGCGTGGATTTCGTCCCGCAACCGGGCAACGCCGACCTTCCCGGCGGCTGCTCTTTCTCGGCTCTGCCGTACACAGACGAGCAACTCGACAAGGAAGCCTACGCGCACACCCTGCCGCCCAGCACCGCGACGGTGCTTTGTTTGATGGCCAAGACGCTCGGCGTCGGCTCGGCGGGCTGCGGTCCGGCACCCTTCGACGCCTACCGCATCTACGCCGAACCGGCGGTTTTCGCGCTCCGGTTGACCCCGCTGCCAAGCGGCAGCGCACCCGAATCCGTCCGCGCGGTCGCGCCCGCGCCGGTCTCGCCGCTGCTTGTTCAGCCAGACAAAACGGGCCTTGTGACGCTGGGGAATGTCCCGGCGGGCACCACGGTCGCCTACGCCTTGGCCGACGGCCCCTTCCAACCGTACACCACCCCATTCCCGGCTCCCGGCGGCGGACGCCTGCGGGTCAAGGCCGCGCGCGCCAACGCCCTGCCTTTCGCGGGTGAGTTCGCCCTGAGCGCCGCCCCCCGCCGCGACCAGTGGAAGGTGACGGCCAGCAGCTTCCAGCCCGGCGAGGGCAATCCCGAGCACGCCATCGACGGCGAGCCGGGCACGTTCTGGCACTCACGCTGGTCGCCGCCGACGCCCGGACCGCACTTCCTGATCATCGACACCGGCAAATCGGCGAAGATCGCGGGCCTGACCTACATCGGGCGCGAGGACGGCGACAACGGCCACGTCGCCGAGTACCAGGTTTTCCTCAGCGCCGACGGCCAGAACTGGGGCGAACCCGTGGCGAGCGGACGCCTGCGCGACAACGCGGAGGCGCAAAAGATCGACTGGCCGAGGCCGGTGGCAGCGCGTTACGTCAAGTTCCTGTCCGTCAAAGAGGTCAAAGGACGCGACTTCGCCACGGTGGCGGAGATCGACTTGCAGTTCGCCGAATAGAGCCGCCCAACCCCGCGCGCGCCTCTTGCTCTTGTCGAGGCGCACCCGGCTTCTAGGAGGCCGCCAACCGATACGGTTCGACTCGGATCAACGCGCCAGCGGGTGTCCGGCGGTTTCCGCGATGGCTTGGAGCCGGACGGCATCCTGTGGAGTGATACCCAGGTCGTGCGCCGCCCGTTCACCGGCACCAAGACGCCGGGGCGAGCCCTGGGTGATTTCTCGGAACAGGACCAGCGCCGCCAGGTAGGCTCCGTGCGTGCCGGCGTGGTAATGGTCTTCCCCCCAGAGGTCGAAGCCCCGGGCCTGGCCGCCTTGGGGAGCCGGGGTGTTCTGACCCTTGGCATTTTGGTTCTGCTTCACCGGCGGGTACGGGTTGGCCCGGGCCGCGCCCGCGTGGATCGCGTCGAGCCACGTATCCCCCACCCACGCCACCCCCGCGAAATGCCCGTCGGCGGCGAAAGCGCGCTGGTAGCACTCGTGCAGGTCGTTGCCCATGGCGTCCACGGGCTCGCCGTGGTAACGGGAGCCTGCGGGGTAGATCATGTCGGCGCGGGGCCAGGTTTCGTACAGGTAGAGCCGGGCGGCGGGGTTGACGGCGTGGACGGCTTGCTCCAACTGCGCGGAGTCGGCCAGAAAGCTCTCGGGTTTGCCGCCGCGCGCCACCGGTAGGGGCACGGTGCTGTATTCCTGGAACACCACGGCATCCCATTTCTTCTGCGCGATGAGCGGCAGCGAATGTTCGCGGTGAAAACCCAGGGGCGTGGCGCTGACGGCGTCCACGTGGACCTCGTAGCGCAGCCCGGCCTGGTCGGTGAGCTGCTTGAAGATGCCGGGCACGCCGCCGTGCGGGCCGGGTTCGCCGGTGAAGCGATCGGCGCGTGGGTCTTCCCGGGGCAGGTCGAAGTTCTCGTCGATGACGGCGGCGGCGTTGTAAGTGCGGACCGACGCGAACCGGCCATGGGTGAAGCTGTTGCCCACGAAAAGAATGACCTGCGGCTTGTCGGCGGGCGCGGGCGCGGCTGTCGGCGTCGATGACACCTGCGCGTGTAAACTCGCGCCTGACGACTGCGCGATGGCGTAGAGCAAGATAAAGGCGGACCAGAGGAAATTTCTTTGCATAAAAAGACGCGAGGACGGGCGGCGGGGGCGGCGTTTCCTCGTCACCGCCGGGGACGCCGGGCGGTATGGCGTCGCATCGGGTCCGGTTGCCAAGCAAACACTTTCGGCGGGAGACGAGGGGCTGCGCGTTGCCTGTGGCATCGAAAAGATGTACCGCCTCCGTTTGTAGCGACCGGTGTCGTCATCTGGCAAGTTTCATCGCCGAGCAAGTTGGCAAGGCTTCTGCGTCGGCACGCCGCACGCTCCACATCAAACTTGACGCGCTGGCGGGAGATTCTACCGTCTCTCGCGGTGCGTTTCCGTCGTTTGTGCGGGCATCCACTCCTCCATTAGGCGCTCAATTCGATCCTCAGCATATGCATTCACTGTTTCTTAGCCTTGCATTGCTTGGCTTACTCGTGTCAGTGAGTTGCTCCAAGGCGCAGGAAATTGACCGTCGGTTAACACGGAGGAGCGCACCGTGGCGGGCGACGCTGCGAAACGCTACTTCGTTATCACCCATCGCTCGACGCCTGCCGACACTCCAAAGGAATATGCATTGCTTCTCGTGCTGCCCGGCGGTTCAGGCAGCGCGGAATTTTTGCCGTTTTGCGCCAACGTCCTCACCGCCGTTGGCACGCCCAAGGACTTCATCGTGGCGGAATTGGTTGCGCCCGTCTGGGGAAAATTAGATGAGTCAAGCGTGGTCTGGCCGGGTAAGGCATTCCCCAACAAGGAAGCCCGGTTCACCAGCGAGGAATTTGTCGCAGCGGTCATCGCAGACGTCAGCAAGGTTTACTCGATCCATCCTGGTTGGGTGTTCACGCTGGGCTGGTCATCAAGTGGCCATGTGCTTTATAGCTGCTCTTTCGAGAATCCACAGATTCGCGGTTCGTTCATCGCCATGTCTCGCTTTCAGCCAGCTTATTTCGAGCATTCCGAGCAGGCAAAAGACAAGCGATATTATCTCTGGCATTCGCCTGACGATACCATTTGTCCCTATGCCGACGCCGAACTGGCGGCCTCTTATCTCGCTAGAATGGGTGCGTCAGCCTTGCTCAAGAGCTACAAGGGCGGGCATGGCTGGGTACCTTTCACCTTTTACGCCGACCGCATCAAGGAAGCCCTCGAATGGTTCCGGGCAGATGCGACCGTTGCTCCCAAGATGGAAGAGGAGATTGATAAAAAGGCAAGCAGATGATCGCGTAGTCTCTCGCGCCTAACCACGCGCTCCAGCGAACGGCGGGGGCGCGTAGGTTCTTTTTGGCTTGTCTGTTTTCCCGCCGTCGCTGAGCTTGGGCCGATTGCCGCTATGCACTATTTTCCTGTTACAGCGGTTTTCAAAATGGCTGAGCGGGTGGATTGCGAAGGGCGGGCGCGCTGGGTGCCACTGCGGCGCAGCCGCCTGACTGCCTTGACGCTCAACCCTTCTGAAAACCGCTGTAACCGGTGGACCGTTCAATGGCTGGCAGCGGGCTTGCTCGTTTGGCTGGCGCTGGGACGGGTGGCGGTCCTGGCCGAGCCGCCGCCTCTCGACGCCCAACCCCCGCCGCGCCCGATCCCGACCGCCGCGCCCGCCGCCAGCCAGGGGCTCGACGTTGCGCAGGTCGCCCAGAACCCGGCGCTCTGGCCCAGGGAAGTCACCCTCCTCAAACCGACCAGCTTTCCAGTGGTGTACCAAGGCCGGGTCGCGGGCCAGACCCTGCTCCCCGCCGGGTCGCGCGTGCGGCTGGTGCGGGCGCTCGCCGCGCAGGTGGAAACGGAGAACGAAGGCGCGCGCCAATTGGTCGCCACTGACGCCACTGACCTGTTGGCCCGCGCCGCGCGCATCCGCGACAGCTTGGCGGCGCAGGCGGCTGCCACTGTCAGCCCGGACCCGTCGCTCCGCGCCCCGCGCGTCCGCGAGAGCGCGGCACCGCAGGCGACCGCCACCCCACAGGCGGCCGCCAATGCCAGCGTGGCGAGGGCGAAGGAAGTCACCGATGCCCTGCAACGCGACTTCTGGAATCCGCAAACCGGGCGATACTCGGACAAGCCGAACAGCAAGGACCCGGGGTCGGCCTGGAGTTACGGAGTGGCATTCTCGGCGCTGGCGGGCGCGGTCCGGCACGATCCCGCCCGCTACGGGGCGGTGTTGAGAAAATCCTTCACCGCGTTTGATGTCTATTGGGACCACAAGCAGCCGCTGGGCGGCTACGAACCCCTCCCGACGAACGGCAACGGCAACGACAAATACTTCGACGACAACGAATGGCTGGCACTCGCCTTTCTGGAGGCATACGAACTCACCGACCAGCCCGATTATTCCCGCCGCGCCGCCGCGACGATGAAATTCGTGCTCAGCGGCTGGGACGAGACCTACCTGCACGGCGGCATCTGGTGGCACGAGACACACGAGCGCAAGAACCGCCAGAAGAACACCTGCGCCAACGCGCCCGCCGCCGTGGCCTGTCTCCGGTTGGCCCGCGTCAGCCAGCCCACCGAGGCGCGGGAACTGTTGGCCCAGGCGCGCAAGATCACGGACTGGACGGTCACAAACCTGGAGTTGCCCAATCATTTGTACGCGGACACGCGGGACATCGAGGGCGACGGCATGAACCGGGCGTCGCTCACGTACAACTCGGCCCTGATGCTGCGCGCGTTCTTGGACTTGCAGCGCGCCACCGGCGACGCCAGCTACCTGCGGCGCGCGCAACAAATCGCCGTGGCCGCAGGGTCGTTGGTGGACCAGAAGACCGGCGTCTTCCACGACCACAAGAAGTGGGCGCACCTCATGGTGGAGGCGGACCTCGCTCTCTACCGCGTCACCGGGGAGTCTTACCTGCTCCAACGCGCCCGGCGGCAGGCGGACGCCTACTACGCGCAGTGGAAGGCCGACGGCCCCGTGGATCTGATCTCGGCGGCCTCGGTCGCGCGCACCCTCTGGCTGCTGGCCGACACGGAAACCGCCGTGGGGCGCGCTTTCTGGCAGAAGTCCGACGCGTCGCCCCGGTTCCCGTGAGCCCCGGGATTTCGTCATGTCTCCGGCCAGGTTCCTCCTCGCCACGGCGGCCCTCGCCACGCTGCTCTGGTTGCTGCACCCGACCAGTTCGAGCACGCTGATGCGCGCGCAGGACGCCGTGGAGGTCACCTTCATGGCACCGGGCGGTCCCATCTCGAACGCCATCGGCGACGCCGTGCGCGTGTTCGAGGAAGAAAGCCAGGCGGCCCACCGCCGCGACCCCACGCAGCCTGCCTACCGGATCGTCAGCGGCCAGGATGCCACCCGCGATCCCACTGGCGACCCGACGCGCTTTGTCATCAGTCTCGCGGGGGGCATGCCGCCCGACGTGATCAGTTTCGACCGTTTTGCCATCGGCGAGTGGGCGGCGCGCGGCGCGTTCTATCCGCTGGACGCTTATCTGGCGCGCGACCTGGCGAACTCCCATCCGGACGCCATCCGGCGCGAGGAATATTTCCCCGCCGCCTGGAACGAGGTGCTCGTCGCCGATCCGCGCCAGGGAGGCGAGGCACACCTTTACGGCATTCCCGTGGGGGCCGACACCCGCGCGCTTTACTACAACAAAGACTTGCTCGTGCGCGCGGGCTACGTGGACGCGCGCGGCGAGGCTCGTCCGCCGCAGACGTGGGAAGAACTCGCCGCGATGGCCGTCAAGCTGACCGAACGCGACGCCGCCGGTCGCATCACGCGGCTGGGCTTCGCGCCGAGCTACGGCAACTCGTGGCTCTATCTCTACGCCTGGCTCAACGGCGCGGAATTTCTCAGCCCGGACGGTCGGCGCGCGACGCTCAACGACCCGCGCGCGGTCGAAGCGCTCACCTGGATCAAGGGTGTTTACGATCAGCTGGGCGGTGCGCGGGAAGTCTACGGCTTCCAAAGCTCCTACCAGGGCAATGCGCTGGACCCCTTCCTGACCGGCCAGGTGGCCATGAAGATCGACCGCGCCTTCGACGTTTCGGCCATCCTGGCGCAATTCGGTCAAAATTTGCACTACGGCATCGCCCAGCCGCCCGTCCCGGCGGCGCGCCTGGCCGAGGGCAAGGGCACGCTCACCTGGATGGGCGGCTACTGCTACGCCGTGCCTTCGACTTCCCGGCAAAAAGAGGGCGCGTGGGCCTTGATCCGCTTCCTCGCCAGCGACCGCGCGCAGCACATCATTTCGGAGAGCGAACGGCAGACGTTGGAAAGCCAGGGCCGCGTGTACGTGCCCCTCCAGATCGCCAACCGGCGGCGCAACGCCCAACTGCTCGATGAATACGTGTTCCAGCGTCCCGGCATCGATCCCAAGGTCGTCGCGGCCATGCGCGCGTTCACCGAGGGAATGGACCAGGCGCGCTACCGGCCCGTCACGCCCGTCGGCCAACTCCTCTGGAACCAGCACGTCGAGGCGACCGAGAACGCCGTCTTCGGCAACGCCACGCCCCAGGCCGCCCTGGACTCCGGCAACGCCATCGTCCAGCGCGAACTCGATCAGGTGCTCGCGCCGCTCACCGGCTCGCCGGTGGGTTGGCGCGCGTACTTCGCCGGTTATGTCCTGCTGATCCTCGTCGCGGCGGCGGGCGCGTACTTCCGGGACACCCGCCGGGGCGGCGCGGCGGGCGGGCCGCTCGACCGCGCGCAGTGGTCCGGCGGCTGGCTTAGCGCGCTGCCGTGGATCGTCGGCTTCCTCACGTTCACCGGCGGGCCGATCCTCTTTTCGCTCGTCATTTCCTTCTGCCATTACGACGTGCTCAACCCGGCGCGCTACGCGGGGCTGGACAATTACGCCGCGATTTTCAGCCGCGACCCGCTGTTCTGGAAGGCCGTCGGCAACACGCTCTACATGGTTGCCGGGGTGCCCCTCGGCCTCGCGCTGGGCTTGGGCATCGCCTTGTTGCTCAACCGCGAGATCCGCGGCGTCGCGGCGTGGCGCGCGTTATTTTACCTGCCCGCCATCGTGCCCATCGTGGCGTCGAGCGTCCTCTGGTTCTGGATTCTGAACCCGCACGTCGGCCTGCTCAACGGTTTGCTCGCCTCCGTCGGCATCCACGGCCCGAACTGGCTCCAGGACGAGCGCACCAGCAAAGTGTCGCTCATCCTCATGGGCCTGTGGACCACGGGCGGCGGCACCGTCGTCTGGTTGGCGGGCCTCAAGGGCATCAGCCCGACGTACTACGAGGCCGCCATCCTCGACGGGGCTGGCCCCGTGCGGCGGTTCTTTCATCTCACCCTGCCGCTGCTCTCGCCCTACATCTTCTTCAACCTGATCGTCAGCCTGATCGGCACGTTCCAGATCTTCACCCAGGCGTTCATCATGACCCAGGGCGGGCCGGTCAACTCGACGCTCTTCTACGCCTACCACCTTTTCAACCACGCCTTCCGCTACCTGAACATGGGTTACGCGGCTGCCCTGGCGTGGCTGCTCTTTCTCGTGCTCATGGGGTTGACGTGGCTCCAGATGTGGCTCTCACGGCGTTGGGTTCACTACGAAGGCGAATGAAGGCGAACCCCGCGCCACTCCTCGCCCGCGTGGGCCGCTGGAGCCTGCTTTACGGCGGCCTGGGCGTCGTGGCGGCGGTGTTTCTCTGGCCGGTGATCTGGATGGTGGGCGCGTCGTTAAAGTCCGGCCAGGAAGTGTTCGATTCGCCCCAGAGCGTCGTGCCGCAACGTCCGCTGCCGCGCGCCGCCTCGCCGTACCTCAACCTGCAGCAGTTCGACTTCGCCGCCGCCCAGCCCGCGCCCGACCGCCTGCGGCTCGTCGCGGGACTGCTCCGGGAAATGGACGCCGCCTGGCCCGCCGACACCCCCCCGGCCCAGCGCGAGGCCGCCCGGCAGGCGGCGGCGCGCGGCGTTTGCCGGCGGGTGGCCGACCTGCTGCCCGCCGAGGTCTGGCGGCAACCCGCGCCGGAGCGGCGCCGCGCCTTGCAAGCCTGCCTGACCCCCGCGCTCGTGGACGGCGTGCGCGCGCAGATGCGCCGGGAACTGCTCTTCGGCTCGCTGCGCCTGCGTTCGCGCGACACCGTGGAGGAAGAGGTGCTCGTCCCCGCGTCGGACGCCACCTCCGGCTGGGAAATCTCCGGCGACGGCCACGCGCGCTTCGAGCCGGTCGAGCACGAGGGCCAACCCGCCGGACGGCTGCATTACGACTTCGGGCCGGGCGGCGAGATCATCCGCCTGACGCGCACCTTCCACACCCCGACCGACGTGAGCCGCCTTGAACGCCTCCAGCTTTCCCTGCGCTCGGACGAAAGCTGGCATGCCCTGCGCCTCTTCGTTGAGGCGGGCGGCGCGCTCCACCAGGCCGAACGCGCCACGGCCCTGTCCGAGTACGAGCACTGGAGCCTGCTCACCTGGCAGCCACCCGGCCCGGATGACCAGACCAACAAGGTTCGCACCTGGACCACGTTGCGCGAGTCGGCGCGCGGGCCGCAGTACGTCCGCGACCCGCACACCCTCAAGGTCACCGTGGAGATCCGGCGCGTGGGCACGCTCGGCGCATGGGCGGCCAAGCTGCGGCGCAACTACGCGTTGGCGCTCGACCACCTGCCCTTCTGGCGCTACGCGGCGACGAGCGTGTTCTTGGTGGTGCTCAGCGTGCTGGGCACGCTGCTGAGCTGTTCGCTGGCTGGGTACAGCTTCGCGCGGCTGCGCTGGCCGGGGCGGGACCTGTGTTTCGTGCTGCTGCTGGCGACGCTGATGATTCCCCCGCAGGTCACGCTGATGCCGCAGTTTCTCATCATGCGCGACCTGGGCTGGTACAACACGTTGCTGCCGCTGTGGGTGCCGCATTTCTTTGGCGCGGCGTTCTACGTCTTCCTGCTGCGCCAGTTTTTCAAGGGGGTGCCGCGCGAACTGGAGGAGGCTGCCCGGCTCGACGGCGCCGGGCCGTTGCAAATCTATTGGCACGTCATGCTGCCCCTGGCGCAGCCGACGCTGGCCGCCGTGGCCGTCCTGAGCTTCATGGCAAACTGGAACGATTTCATGGGACCGCTCATTTACGTGAGCGACCAGCGCCTTTACCCGTTGTCGTTCGGGCTGTACGCGTTCACGGTGCAGACGAACTCGGAGGCGGGCCTGGGCATGGGCATGACGATGGCGGGCTCGCTGCTCATGATGTTGCCGGTGGTGGTGATCTTCCTGCTGGCGCAGCGGTATTTCCTCCAGAGCGCGGTCCTCTCCGGCCTGAAAGGTTGAGGGAAGGTGGAAATAGACTCCTGACAAAAAATCGCCTACTCCAGGGACTCAAGTTTTTGCTGGGTCGCGCCCGCCGCCCTCGTGGGTGATCCCGCGCAGGCGCGCGCTCCGCTCACGCCGCGCCGGTGGACTCCCGAGCTACTAACTCCACGGGCAGGCGCACGTGCCGCCGGGTGAGGCGGTCCTCCAGCGGGGTTTCGATCATCTCCGCCAACAGTTGAAACGCCCGGTGGCCCAGTTCCATCGGGTCTTGGCGGATCGTCGTCAGCGTCGGGCGGCTGTGCCATGCGGCCTCGATGTTGTCGCAGCCGACGACCTTGACCTCGCGCGGCACGTCTACGCCCAGGTCGTGCAACTGCCGCAGGCCCACCAGCGCGTACTGGTCGTTGAAATAAAAGATGCCGTCGGGCCGCGGGTCCATCGCCATGAACTGCACGGTGATGGGGCGGCTTTTGTCCCAAGGAATGTCCTGCGAGGAGGGCATCCGGCTGGCGGGCACGGCAAAACCCAGGTTATTGGCCTCGTCGCGGAAGCCCCGGATGCGCTCGCGCACGTTCGGAAAGGTCGAATCGATGCAGGCAAGCGTGCGCGCACCGGCCTCGACCAGATGGCGCGCCGCCAACCGCCCAATTTCGTGGTCGTCGCTGGACACCACCCAGCAGGGCATCTCATCGGGGGCGCGGTCCATGAACACCAGGGGAAACCCACCCAGGATCATCTTCAGGAGTTGGCGCGGGGTGTTTTCCCGCAGGCTCGGGTAGATCAATGCGCCGTTGAACTGCTCGGCCATCAGCCGGTCCAACCAGGTTGCCTCGGTGCGCGGATCGTTGTGAAAATCCATGAACGCGGGCGTGACGTTGCCGCGCTGGTGGGTTTCCTCACGGATGCCCCGGCTGATGCCGGAGTTGATCTTGTAGCTCAGGTCGGGCACGACCACCCCGACGGTCATGTTCTGGGACGGACGCGGGGCAACGTAGGTGCCGCGCCCGGTCTGCATCTGCACCAGCCCGAGGGACTCCAAATGCTTCAGGGCCTGGCGGGCGGTGAGGTAATTGACGTCATAACTCTGCGCGATCTCCCGGATGCTTGCCAACTTGGCTCCTACGGGGAATTCGCCGCTGATCAGCCGGCTGCGGATTTTCTCCGCGATTTGCACGTAGATGGCACTGCCCGCTGCCTTGGAAAACTCGCGGCTCCGGGTTTTTCCCCTCATAGGTATTGAATTGAAGCACAAACATCATGGCGGCAATCCGGGGGGCGGTTTCTGTCATGGCAGCGGATGTCAAAAGTGTCAAGCCCGGGATACCCGGTATGCGCGTCTGCCGCCACCGCGCCGATTCACTTTTCATTCGCCGACGAAACCGGTCTCGTCCTTGTCATTCCGTACTACGGCAAAAAATTCCCGCCGGGATGAAAAAAAGTGGTCCTTCGACCATTTTAAGAACCGCGATGATGCCGGTGCTGCCATGAGCGCGTCGCAGCAAAAAAGGTAGTGCTTACTACATTGTAATCGAAATGGTTGGGCGCTGAAAAGTCAGGCGGCGGCGCTGCACACGTACCCATGGCACCCGGGGTCGCCACCCACCCCCGGAAGACCGCCCGACCCTTTTGAAACGGCTGTAAACTCCAGGAAATTCAACCCCGCCATCTTGCGACGGCTGGCGGCGGGGTGGCCTGCCGCCAAAGTCTATCCGCGCCGCGAGGCGGTGCCGGCCTGAACCGGACCGCCCCGCGCCGACAGCAGCATTGGAAACTCACTCGTTCGCCGCAGGAGCATTCTTGAGCAACAGAGCCAGCGCGTCGGGCGCAAGCGCTTCCTTCCAGATGCTCAGGCGGCTGACCTTGCCCTGAAAGCGCCGCTCCTTATCCCAAGGGTCCACCGGCGCGATCCTCACCACGGATTCGTCCGGCGCGAAGACGAGCGCGACCTCGCCGATCTTCCGGGCGTCCTTGTACACGCGCAACGTCGTGCCGTCGTACGTGGCGGTGAGCATCTGCCAGCGGCCCAGGTCCAGGGGCGTGGTGGTGTCACCGTCGTGATTGCTGCTCCAGAAGTGGATGCCGTTACCGAACTTGCTCAGGAAGCGCCCCTTGCCAGACTCGTCCTTCGCGGCGCCGAACCCGGCGATGAGCGTGCGGTTGTCCGGCTGGTGGTCCGTGCGCGCGAAGAAGTTGAGCGTCCACGGTGCACCTACCCCCGTCGGCAACCCGGCGGCGGGTACGTCGCGGGAATTCTGGCCGTCGCAGGTCACGGTTTCCGGCAGCGTGAAGGCGGGTTCGACCAGCGCAACCTCGGCGCTCGCTTGGGCGAGGGTGTTGTGGGCGGGCGAGGCGTCGCGCGCGCCCCGGACCGTGAGCCGGTGGCTGCTGCCCGGGGGCAGCGCCGAGGCCAGCCGCAACGTCGCACCCGCGCCCTCCGCCGCCGGTTGCACGGCGAGCACGGCCACATCCGCCGGTTCGAGGCGGTAGTTCCCCACCGCCGCGAGCGAGGCGGGTTCGATTTGCTCGGAGAAGGTGACGCGCAGCTCCGGCGTCAGCGTGCTCGCCTCCGCGCGGCCCAGCGTGGGCGGGGTGCGGTCGTCGATCTCGTAGCGCACCTGGCCGACCGGGCCGCCGGCGGGTGCGCCGGGCAGGAACGCGCGCGCTTTGAGCGTGGCGCTGGCGTGCAGCGGGACCGGACCAGCGTAGCGAGGCGAGTCGGCGGTGGGGTCCGAGCCGTCGAGGGTGTAACGCACGTTGTCGGTCTGCCAATAAAGCGGCGGGTCGATAGCCACCAGGGTCGAGTCTCCGAACTTGCCGGGGGCGGGCCGGAAGGAATCCGGCGCGGTCGGCTGGTGGTCGCGGAAGGTGTCGTGGAGCGGCCGGGCGGCGGGGGCGGGCGCGTGGCCGCTTTTCACTAGCGTCACGGCGAACACGTGCACGGTAGGCGCGTTGGGCAGCACGAGGGCGCGCGCGCCCTTGGGCAACTCCAGGTCGTGCTTGAAGAGGTAGCAATAGTCGTAGATTCCGTCCCCGCCGCGTTCGTGGCGGTGCGAGGAATACCAGGCGACGGTCGCGGGCTTGACGAAGCCGGGCACTAAGCCGTCGAGCGGGTTGTCCCAGGTATACGTCAGTTCGGCGACCTTGCCCTTCCACAGGCGGTTGTCCCACTGGCCGACGTAACCCGCCCAATCCTGCACGGTGACGGCTGCCGCCGGGGTGGGCGAGCCTCCCGGAGCGGCGTCGGTCGTGAATTGGAAGACCACCGGCTTGTCACCGTTGGCGGCCGCCGCCAGGAGCATGATCCGGTCATAATCGCCCGCGGGCAACGGGATGCTCTGGCCCCGGCAGACCACGGCATTCTTCTGGCCGTCGGCAACCGGGCCGATTTTGAAAGACACGCCCTCGCTGACCACCGTCGCGGGCAGCATTTCGGCGGGGAAGGTGCGTCCGGCGTCGTCGAAACCGCCGTCGGCATGATTGACGCGCCCCGTGGCCACGTCTGCGTCGAACGGCAAGGCAACGGGCACGCCCGCCGGGGGCGCGAGGCGCACGGGCGGCGCGCCGAGCTTCAGGGCAAAGGCGCGCAGGCTGAAAGGCGACATCTGTGCGACCACCTGGCCCTCGTGCAACGACGCTGCGGTGGCGTTGGGCAGCGCGCGCTCCTGGCCGTCCACCTCGCGCGCGGCGACCACCGGCGCGGCGAAGCGCAGCCGGACGGCCTGCGGTGTCTGGCCGGAAAGTTCGCGCAGGCGCACGATTGTCTCGTCGCTGTCCTCCGCTTTCTTGATCGCCACGATTTCCACCTGCGGGTTGTCCAGGGAGACGAGCGAGAACGCCCGGCCCAGCGCCCCGGGATGCGCCGCCGGGGCCTGGAAAACGCGCAGCGGCTGGTTGAACCGATGGCCCCGCGCGACAACGCCTCCTTCCTGCCAGCCCTTGGCGTGCCCGGCCACGGCATAGGCAATGTCGTGCCGCCCGAAGTCCTGGCTGGACTGATCTTGGTACTCGTTGCGCACGCCGGGGGTGTAGAGCAGCGTCAGGCGCACGGTGTGGTCGTCGGGCTTGTCGGAACCGAACTTGCAATCGTTGAGCAGGCTGACGCCGTAGGAGCCGTCCGCGTCCGTCAGGTCGAGCCATTCGTGCTGCGGAACCTCGTACTTTTTCGGGTCATTGTTGCCGCGCATGACGACGCCCACCTTGTCGTCGTAGGCCGCGAGCGGGTTGCTCACGGTCAGCGGCAGGGCGACCTTCAGGCAGGCTTCCCGCGTGCCCCAGTCGATCTGGTCGTGGAATTCCACGGTCTCCCCCGCCGCCCCCGCGCCCAGCGAGATCCGGCTGACGAAGCGCGAGCCTTCCGCCTGACGCTCGATTTCCAGCGCGACGCGCGCGGGCCCCTGCTCCACGACGCGGATGGCCGCCGGGCCATCCACGTAGCCGCGCGCGGGTTTCTGGCGGTCGGACCAGTCCATGTTCCAGGCCGGGAAAATGCTGGGATTCTCCTGGTGAAACTCCAGGCGCATCGGTGCGGCGAGCAGTTCACGCCCGGCGGCTTTGTCGAAGATCGAGGCCACGTCGCCCGCATCGTTGACGGTGACGCGGTAGCGCGCGTTCTCCAGGCTGCGCTCTGTGATGCGCAGGACGCCGCCCTGCGGGTCTTCCGCCGGGACCACCTTCGCCTCGTAGGTCGTGAAGCTCACCGGCCCGACGCTGGCGAGGAAAACGAAGTCCAGCTTGCCTTCGGCGCGGCGGACGACCTGCGCGGGCACCGGCTTGCCGTCCGGCCCGAACACCTGCACACCCGCCGTGGGGTCAGTAGCGGGCAGGCTGGCCTCGGCCACGTCCTCGCGGGCCACGGAAAGCGGGTTGTACACGATCAGCGGCGTGCCACCACCGGTCGTCTGGGTGTCCAGCGCGGCGACCACGGCGCTCACGGAATCCTCCGCCACGGCGGCGAACTGGTTGGCCGAAAGCGCGTCGTCGTTCCAGCAAAACTCATAAGCCTTGGGCAGCGAGGTGCCCGGCAACATGTCGTGCATCTGCGAGCCGAGCGTCAGGTCCCAGGCATCGTAGAGCTTCTTGGCGGGATAGGGTGCGCCGCCCAGCCAGTTGGCGGCGACGGCGGCGCGCTCGGCGGCGTCGGCGAGCTGCTCGTTCTTGCGGTTCCAACGCTTCATGTACGCCTGCGAGGTCACGGACCCGGCGCTGTGTTCGGTCAGCAGCATGTCGCCCTTGTAGGTGGGCAGCTTGGCGCGCTCGGCGGCGGGCATGTCCAGGAACATCTGCTGCGCGTTGGAACTCACCACGCGCAACGGCCCCGTGCCCGCGACGCTGCGCTCCATCATGGCGACGGAGCTTTCGTCGGGCGCGCCGCCCCGGTCGCCCGTGCCGTAGTAGTGGTAGTCGGTGAAGATGCCGCTCTGCGCGCCGGTGCGCTCGATGCGGGTGAGCCAACTCTTGCTCTGGCTGAGGTCTTCCTTCACGGCGTCGCCGTAGCCGCCCGGGTCCAGCGCGGAGGGCAGCGCGGTGCCGTCCGGCCCGATCCAGTTGCCGACCTTGAAGGGGATGCCGACCGCGCTGCCCCACGTCAGCTTCTGCGTGGAAAAACCTTTGATCCCGCAGTGGTTGAGGATCGTCGGCAGCGACGCCGGGAAGCCGAAGCAATCCGGTAGCATGAATTCCTCGCTGGCGACGCCGAACTCGCGCCGGAAATAGTGGTTGCCGTACAAGACGTGCCGCACCATGGACTCCGCCGAGGGCACGTTGGCGTCGCCCTCGTCCACCGACGATCCGCACGGGAACCACCGCCCGGCCTTGATGTACCCTTTGAGCCGCTCCCAATCCTGCGGATAGTATTCCTGCATCATCTCGTACCGGCGCGAACCCGAGAAGTTGAAAACGTAGTTCGGGTACTTGTCGATGAGCTTGAAATTATCGTGCAGCGTGTTGGCGATGAACTCGCGGATCACCTGCGGATAGGCCCAGCGCCATTGGGTGTCCAGATGCGCGTAGGGTACGACGTAGAGCGTCTTCTGCTTGCGGAGATCGATGGGGCCGCGCGTGTCTTTTTTGAAGGGGGCGTCCTCGGCGCGCGCGGCGGGAGCGAGGCCAAGGATCAGGGCGGCAAACGCGTAGAAAGGGAGGCGGAGCATGGGGGCAAGGGAAGTCGATAGTGTGGAAAAGGTTGGCGGCGGCGTCAAGCGCCGGAGATCTGCGGTGCCCTGGAAAAGATCGAAAAAATGTCTGCGGCGTCCATCTACAGATCAAAGAGGTGACGAGTAACTCCGACGCGCCGAGGCAGTGCGACGGGCCGGGAGGCATCTTCACCGACGGTGTGTCCGCGCCGGTGGAATGCGTCCGGGGTAGCCATCAGAACCTGGGTCAACCATAAACCAACCGCCGCACGCGACGCACCGCGCGCACCGGCTTGCGCCACGTCCCCACCGGCAAATCCCCGTCGCCGTGGATGTAATCCAGGCACGACCGCACCGGCGTCCGCCGCGAAAAATCCGCCACCGCTTCGAACCCCACGATCCCCGCGCGCTCCATCGACGGGGCCAACACCTGCTCGAACAACGCCGTCACCGTTTCCACGTCCTCGTGCCCTTGGTGTGAACGCCCGCCGAGGTTCAGCCCGTAATGGTGCTTGAGCGTGTCGAGCCGGAAATTCGACGTGTCGCGCACCACCCGCCGCGACAGCGTCAGCGCACAAAACCCGCGCCGACCCGCGTTCGTCACACCCAGCCGCGCGTACTCGGGATGCAACACCCGGTCCCAATCGAAACTCAGGTTGTACGCGACCATCGGCAAATCTTCGGCGTACGCGCGGAACGCGACGTGTGCCTCGTGCGGCGCAATCCCGTGCACGCGCAGAAACGCCCGCGAATAACCGTGCACCGCTTCCGCTCCCGGGTCGATCCACACGTCATGGTTCAGCAACACGCGAAACGGCGCGCCGTCGCGCCGCCAGCCGCGCATCCGCTGGGCGGCGATCTCCACGGCGTGAATCGGCGTCATCACGCCGTTCGTCTCGGTGTCCACGATCAACCAGCTTTCGTCGTTCATGCGCGAACGACAATTCAGCAAAAAACGTCGGCTGTCGTCAGCGTTTTCCTCCCTCTGAACCTCGGATCTTGGAACTTCCTGGCAGCTTGCAGCTTAAATCTCGAAACTTTTTTCCGTCACGCCACCTCGGCCAGCAGCGCCACGCGCACCCGCTCGAACTCCGCGCGCAACGCCGTCCGCCGGTCCGCCGTCTCGTGCATCTGCCCCGCGCGGCCCATCTGCTCAATGGTCGCGCACATGTCGTGCAAATCGTCCGCGCCGAAGTTTGCGCTCGCGCCTTTGATGCTGTGCACCGCGCGCACGAAATCGCCCTGCTCGCCCGCCGCCAGCGCGGTGTCCATCTCGGCAAACCGCACGGGCGTGTCTTCGAGGAACAGTTCGATCATCTCCTTGAGAAAACCGTCGTCGCCCTCGCTCTGCAGACTCTTGAGCGCCTCTAAGCTGTCGCGGTTGAGCAGCGCGGGTTCCGGCGAATCGCGGAACACGGTGCCGGTGAGGATGTTGTTGCTCGCCACGGTGGCCACGGCGGCCCGCAGTTCGCAGCATTGTTCCAGCGCGGTTTTTAATCGATTGGCTTTCACAGGTTTGCTGATGTAGTCGTCCATCCCGGAGTCGAGACATTTTTCCCGGTCGCCGGTCATGGCGTTGGCGGTCATGGCGATGATGTAAGGCCGGCGTGGCCCGTCGGGCCACAACCGGCGAATTTCCCGCGTGGCCTCCAGGCCATCCATCTCGGGCATCTGGATGTCCATGAGCACCACGTCGAAATCTCCCGACTGCAAGGCGGCAATCGCCTCCAGTCCATTGTTGGTTGAGACCGCCGTGCAGCCGATTTGTTTCAACAAACCCAGCGCCACCCGTTGATTGACCGGGTTGTCCTCCGCCAACAGGATGCGCAATTGCGGCGGCTCCGACGCCCGGCCCGCCCCCGCTTGTGTGGCCGCCGCGCCCGGCGCGCTCTGCCCGTTGGGGTGGCCGTTCGCATGCGCGCCGTTTACCGCCAAAGCGGGCGAGGCAGCGGCGGCATCGCGGACGTTGTAAATCCCGCCGACCGGTGGTTGGTCGGCGCTCTGGACATCGGAGGAATTAGGCACGGCGGCAGCTTTGACGGTGAATTCGAAATTCGATCCCATGCCCGGCTCGCTCTCCAGCCAGATCGCGCCACCGAGCATCTCGCAGAGCCGGTGGCAGATCGCCAGCCCCAGGCCCGTGCCACCGTGTTTGCGGCTGATGGACGCGTCCACCTGGCTGAAGGGCCGGAACAGGCGGTGCAGCTTCTCCTCGGGAATGCCCGCGCCGGTGTCGCGCACGGTGAAATGAAACATCCACGGCTCAATGGCTCCGACGTGCCCGTGGTTCTCGACTTCCTCGGTCGCATGGTGCCCCGTCACGACTACGTCGACGCGTCCGCCGCTCGGCGTGAACTTCACCGAATTGCTGATGAGGTTGAACAAAATCTGCCGCACGCGCGTCACGTCGCTCACCAGCACTTCGGGAATGCGCGGATCGACCTCGAACCCGAGCGCCACGCCTTTGGCGTTGGCCTGAATCGAGAGCAGATCGACCACCTCCTTCAGCGAGGGCCGCAGCGCGAACGGCTGGTTGTCCAGCTCCAGACAGCCCGCCTCGATCTTGGAAAAATCCAGCGCGTTGTTGATCAGGCTCAAGAGGTTGTCGCCGCACGACGCGATCAGGCGTACCAATTCTTCCTGCTCGGGCTGGAGCGCCGTGTTGAGCAACAGGCCCGTCATGCCGATGATGCCGTGCATGGGCGTGCGGATTTCGTGGCTCATCATCGACAGGAAGTCGCTTTTGACCTGCGCGGTCTTGAGCGCCTCGTCGCGGGCCTGTTCCTGCGCGGCGGCGGCGTAGCGTTGGGCGGTGATGTCATGGACGGTGCCCTCGTAGTAAAGGCACTCGCCGTCGGGGCCGTGCACGGCGTGGATGCTCTCGCAGATCCAGGCGGTCGTGCCGTCGCGGCGGTAGATCTCGCTGGCCACGTCACTCACGCGGCCCTCGCGGTGGAGTTGGTGGAGCAATTCGCCCCGCCGCGCTGGATCGACCTGCTGGGCGTGGCCAAACTCGCGCACATCCTCCATGAACTCCTCCGTGTCGGTGTAACCGTACAACCGCGCGACCGCCGGGTTGGCGTTCATGTAGCGGCCTTGCGCGTCGATCTGGAAGATGCCTTCGGCGACGTTCTCGAAAATGCCCCGGTAGTTTTCTTCCGCCCGATGCAACCGGCTCAGCGCGTGGTTGAGTTCGACGGTGTTCAGTTCGCCCTGGGCGATCTTGGCCAAGTCTTCGAGCGCCTGCTGCTGCTGTTCGTTGAACGTGTGGCTCTCGGTGTCGCAGATGCACAACGTGCCCAGCGGCAGACCTTCCGGCGTGGTCAGCGGGTAACCGGCGTAGAAGCGCAGCTTGCCCTTGGTGCCGCACACCCACGGGTTATCGTGGAAACGTACGTCGCGGCTGGCGTCGGGCACGATAGTCGGTCCAGGGCCATTGACCAAGGTGTACTCGCAGAACGACCCCGCGCGGGGCGTCTCGGTCAACTCTAGCCCTTGGCGCGACTTGTACCAGAGCCGACTCTTGTCGATCAAGCCGATGTAAGAGATCGGTACGCCGAAAAGGTGCGTCGCCAAGCGCGTGAGCCGGTCGAAACGTTCCTCGGCGGGCGTGTCGAGCAAATGCAACGCCGCCAGAGCGGCGAGGCGTTCGCTTTCGCGGGGAGGCAGCAAGTCGAGGACAGGCATCGGAAGAAGGTCAAAAGTCAGAAGTCAGATGGCGAGGTGGCAGAAGTTGCAGGGACATAGAGAACACCATGGAACGCTGGAAAGATTCTGGTTTCTACCTTTTGCCTTCATGCTAGGCCACCCCCGCCGCGACCGGGGCGGCAGGCGCGGTAGCCACCGCCGCCGCCGTCGCGGCAGCCTTCCCGGCGGGCCGGACATGCTTTTCACCGATGGCCCCCTTCAGGACGTAGATCAGCCCCTTGACCGCCAGCTCGATGTACGAAAACGGCTTGCCGATAAAATCGTCGCCGCCGCTCAGGCTCGACTTCGCCCGGCTCTCGAACCCGCTCAACGCCGTCACGAAGATCACCGGCGTGTTCGCGTGGTGCGGCATCGCGCGCAGCCGCTTGCACACCTCGAATCCGTTCATGCCCGGCATCTCCACGTCCAGGAACACGAGGTCGTAGGGCCTCTCCTCCAGCAGTTTGAGCGCTTCGTCTGGGTGGCTGACCGCCGTCGATTTTAGACCCGCCTTTTCGAGCGAATGCCCGATGACGCGGCGGCTGATGATCTCGTCGTCGAGCACCAGGATCTTTTCTTCCAACGGTTTGCCGCTCTCGTGCGTCGCTGCGCTGGTGAACAGGATCGCCAGGAAGTCCATCGCCTGCGTCAGCGTGCGCTTGGTCGAGGCGTTCAGCCCCTCGGGCTTGGTCTGGAACTCGCGCAGCATGGCCTCCAGCGCGCCCGCCAGCCGGGCCACCTTGCTGAACCCCGCGATGGCGGCGTTGCCCGTCAACGAATGAACCCGCGTGTACAGCTCGGTGAGCTGTGTGGCCGTCGCCTCGGCGTCGCTCTGGCTGCGCAGCAGCACCTGCAACAAACCGCGCAGGGATTTGACGAACTCCGGCGCGCCTTGCAACAACGATTCGCGGATTTCCTTCTGGAACTCGTTGTCGTCCGGGGGCTGCACCGGCTTAGCCCCGCGCAAGGCCGCCGTGGCCGCCGCCGGGAGCGGGGGCAGCGCCGCCGAACTCGGCGGTACCTGCGGCGCACCAACCACGAGGGGCGGCAGGTCGAACTTCACCGCCGGACGCGCGTCGGGCGCGGCGGGTGCCGCTGCGGACGGAGCGCCCGCGCCGAGCACCGCGTTACTGGGCAAAAAGATCTCGTTGAGCGCCGTGATCACGTCGTGCGGCGTCGCCGCCGCCTTGTTGAACAGGCGCAGCGCGCCCGCCGCCTTGGCTTCCTCTTCCACGTCGCGCGTGTAAATGTTGGTAAAAACCAGGATCGGGATTTTCTCGAACTTCTTCTGCGCGCGGGTCTTCTTGAGGATTTCCGAGCCGGACATACCCTCGGGCAGCAGCAGGTCCAGCAAGAGCGCGTCGGGGTTGATCGTGTACAGGTCGTGAAACCCGGTTTCGCCGTCGAGCGCGACCTCCACCTCGTACCCGGCGGCCTCGATCTGCGCCCGGTAGATGGCAGCCACGGATTCGTCGGCGTCGATGATGAGGATCTTCTTGTTGATGACGGTCGGCATCGGCTGGCCGGATTTGCCCATCTCCGGCGGCGGCACGCGGAAGGTGCGGCGCGGCGGGGGCATCGTGCCGGTCATGGGAACCGCCCCTTCCGGGGTCAGCGGCGCGGGCATCTGGATCGGCGGCGCGGCGGGCTTCGGCGCCGGGGCCAGCGCGGCCATCGCCGGCAGCGCGGGCGCAGCCTGCTTGGCGCGCGGCTGGGCCTGGAGGATGCGCGGGAATAGCGCCGTCTTGAGCGCGGTGAGAATCTCGTCGGGCTTGACGTTGGCGCGCTGGAAGATGCGGTTGCCGCCCGCGTCGAGCACGGCCATCTCGCGGTCGGAGTCGGCTTCCTTCTCGCGCAGGAAAACGCCGATGAACAACCCCTTGAGTTCGTCGTGGGTGCGGATCTGCCGCAGTAGTGTCAAACCGTCGATGCCGGGCGCGGTGAGATCGATCAGGAGCGCATCGAACGAGAACCCGTAGAGGATGTCGAGACCCTTGGCCCCGTTGTGGACGCACTCCACGCCGTATCCGGTCGCTTCCATCTCCTTGCGCCAGCGGCGCGAGGCGGCGTCATCCTCGGCGATGACGAGCACGCTCTTGGGGCGGGTGAGCCGTTTGCCCGCACCGGCCGGTTCGGCCGGGGGGGCCATGGTGATCTCGCCCGATTCATTGCGTCCGTCGTTCGGGAACGCGTTGCCGCGTCCGAACATCCGGCTGAAAAAGCTGCCGCGAGGCTTTTGGTCGTTACTCATCGCTTTGCGTTGGAGACGGGTGCTGGTCGGTGGTGGTGGCTCGTTGGACGCATCCGTTTCGCCGTTCTTCAATCCGGTGAAATGAATTTCTACGCAGCCAGCTTCTTCCCAAAGCAGGATTCCCGCCCTGGCCCGCGAAAAAGCCGAATATTTTTCGCAAACGCCCGCCGGACAAGGCGTTAAATTTTCGGTTTCTCAGTTTTGCGCGTCTCACCGGGGCGCAAAATTTCTCACGAACGCGCTTCGCGCAGAAAAGCGCGGAATCGCGTCGGATTGTCCGCCCGGTATTCCGCCAGCGTTGGCTCCTCGCCCACCTTGATTGTGACGAAATCGCCTGTGGCAGCGTAGTCGATCTCGAACATACTCTCGTCGGTCCGGTCATCGCCCGCGCACACCACGATACCCTTCTCTCGGCCCCGAAGTGCCTGTCGGACGGTCCAGCCCTTGCTGATCTGCGCCGAGACGGCTTCCACGATCCGGTGTCCGGGCCGGATGAGCACCGGGGCGTCGCCGACCATCGCGCCAAGTTCCTCGGTGAGTTGGCAGGCTTTCCGCCGGGCGGTCTCCGCGTCGTCGGCGCGGCGGTAGTGCCAGACCAGGGAAGTGCGTTTTTCCTCGACACGACTGCCCGGCACGGTGTCGGCGTAGAGCTGGAAGATCCGGCGCACGTCGTCCTTCCAACGGTAGTCCGCGCCACCGTCCAGCTCTTCCCACGAAGACGCGCCGGGCAGGCGGCGGCTTGCGCCGTGTTCGGCGACCAGGCCGAAGCGCGCGTCGGGGAAAAAGGCGTCGAGGTCGGCGGGCGTGCGCCCGCTGACGAGGGTCAGTTCCCAACCGGGCTGGTTGGCGACGGCTTCTAATAAAGAGAGAAGTTCGGCGTCGGGCCGGGCGGCGGCGGGGTCGTCGGTAAATTCCCGCAGCGTGCCGTCGTAATCGAGGAACCAGCGGACCGGTGTCCCGTCCTTGGCGGCCCGGGCGAGCTTTTCGGAGAGGACGGAGAGCGCCGGAGCTTCGGCGGGGCCTGTGGCCTGTTCGGGAAGGCTTTGGCCACTCCTCCCTACCTTGGATAAATCGTCCAGGAACGATTTCGCCCACTGCCCGGCGTCCAGGCGCATCACGCGCTCGCGCATCGCGCCGTTGCGCGCGCGGGTTTCGGCGGCGGGCATCGCCAAGGCGCGCTGGATCGTTGCGGCGACGGCGGGCGCATCGTAGGGGTTGACGATCAGCGCCTGCGAAAGCTCCTCGGCGGCCCCGGCGAACTCGCTCAAAATCAGCGGCCCGGTCGGCGTCCGCTGGCAGGCCAGGAACTCCTTGGCCACGAGGTTCATCCCGTCCACGAGCGGCGTGACCAGGCAAACGTCGGCCACCGCATACAGCGCGCACAGGTCGGCGAAGTCCACCGAATCGTGCACGAAATGGATGGGGCTGTTATGCAAGGTGGCATACTTGCCGTTGAGCCGCCCGACGCGCGCCTCCACGTCGGCGCGCAGGTCCTGATACTCCTCGACCCCCTCGCGCGAGGGCACGCTGACGAAGATGAATTTGATGTCGTCGCGCTCCTCGCGCCCGGCCAGGAAGCAGTCCACCGCTTCGAGCCGGTGCAGGATGCCCTTGGTGTAGTCCATGCGCTCGACGCTCAGGACGAGGCGCTTGCCCTGGAAGGTCGCGCGGAACTTCTGCTGCCGCCGGGCGTGGTCCGGGTCGTCGAGCGTTTCGTCGAACTTCGCGGCGTGGATGCCGATGGGGTACACGCCGAGTTCGGCGTGGTGGCCGTCCTCGCCTTGCAGGCTGGTGATCCCCGCGCCGACGCCGAGCAACCGCTGGGCGGCGCTACGGAAGTGCCGCAGGTAGCCAAACGTGTGAAAACCGAGCACATCGGCCCCGAGCATCCCCTGGACGAGTTCGCGCCCGCGCGGATGGCAGCGGTACACCTCGAACGCCGGGAACGGCGTGTGCAGGAAGAACCCGATCCGCAGCGAGGGCCGCGCCGCCCGCAACAGCGCGGGCAGCAGCAAGAGCTGGTAGTCGTGGACCCACACGAGGTCGCCCTCCCCGGCGTGTTCCAGCACGGTCTCCGCGAACCGCTGGTTGATCTGCCGGTACGCCTCCCACCACGCCGTCTCGTAGCGCAGGTAGTTCGGCATGTAGTGGAGCAACGGCCAGACGCTCGAATTGGCGAAGCCCTCGTAGAACGCCTTTTCCTCCTCGGCGCTCAGGAAGACGGGGGTGCAGCCGTGTTCATCCTGCAACGTGCGGGCGACCGCCTCCTGCCGGTCGGCTGCGATCTCGCCGCCGGGCCAGCCGATCCACCGGGCGTCGTACTCCCCGGCGGGGAGTCCGGCGAGCGCCGCGACCAGCCCGCCGGAGCTTTTGGTGACGGCGTTGTCCTCGCCGACCGTCACTGGCAGGCGGTTGGAAACGTTGATGAGCGTGGTGGGCATGGGACAGGAAGGCAGAAGGCAGAAGGCAGAAGGCAGAAGGCAGAAGGCAGAAGGCAGAAGG